>JAEUSO010000006.1 GCA_016788605.1 Candidatus Kapaibacterium sp.
CGGCTGATATGCCATGCCCGGTACGCGAATAGCGGCATCGGGATTCAGGTTATGCCCGTAGTTGTAGTTCCACTGATAGAAATCCACCATTGACAAAATGCCAAATATGATAAATGCGTATGTGGCAATGACAAGAAGAAACCGTTTTCCCGCCACTCCTGTAATACTGAACAATAACGCAAATGCAGCAAGAATATAGGGCAGAATAGTGAACTCAATAAAGTCCTCGGTATGTAATGTCTTCATGCCAATATAGTGATTCAATCCATTGATAGTATTGACATCGCCCCCGATATTGTTTGCCGATATAATGAGTGCCAACCCTTCGGGATACTGCGGAGCATCAAGCTCGATACGCCAGAGCGGAACAAAGATTGCAACTGCAATGAGCAGTCCGGCAATTATACTGAGGATACGTGACAACGGGGTTGTAGTAGCTGTATTTTTCATTATGTTATTAGAAAGTTTCTGATGCAATCAAGTACTGTAGTTACACAAAAGGGGCGCAACGATGGAACATCGAAGACACCCCTTGATGATTATCAAACATTCCGCTACCTGCGTAGTATGCTGTGCAAACCGTTCCTACTTCGCGCTTGCAGTCGGATCAGGAGCAGGTTTGTTTTTGCCCGTACTGAACATAAGCGGTACTGAACTTCCGGCTGGTGATACACGAACATATCCTTGCATTTCTTGGTGTAAAGCACTACAGAAGTCGGTACAGTAAATTGGATAGATACCCACGCGGTCGGGAATCCATTTTAAGGTTGATGTCTCGCCCGGCATGATAAGAAGCTCTGCATTAAGTGCGCCTTTAACAGCAAATCCATGAGGTACATCCCAATCTTGTTCAAGGTTGGTAATATGGAAATACACCTCATCGCCAAGTTTTACACCTTCGATATTATCAGGCGAGAAGTGTGAGCGTATTGAGGTCATGTAAATATGAACTTTATTCCCTTCGCGCACAACTTTCGACTCCGCCTCTCCCTTAGCAGCATAGGGGTGCTTATTCTCGTCAATCTTAAAGAACTTCAGAGAGTTCTTTGCAACTAACTCAACCGGACATGCCTGTGCATAATGCGGCTCGCCAATTGTCGGGAAGTCAAGGATTAGTTGCATTTTATCACCACTGATATCATACAATTGGGCACTTTGAGCAAGCTCAGGTCCGGTTGGTGCATACCTGTCTTTTGTAATTTTATTATATGCCACCACATACTTTCCAAAGGGCTTGCGTGAATTGCCACCCGGCACGCATAAGTGTCCGATAGAATAATAGGTGGGAACCCTGTCGAGTACTTTAAGATCTTTGATATTCCACTTCACAATTTCGGATGATACGAAGAACGACGTATAGGCATTTCCATTACCGTCAAATTCTGTGTGCAGAGGACCTAAGCCGGGTTTTTGCACTTCGCCATGCAACGCCGCTTCGTATTTCACCACGGGAATACCGTCGTACTTACCGTCGAACTGCGAGGTACTGATGGCATTTTGGAGTTTATCAAAACTGAAAACCGGAATCAATGCCGCCAGTTTACCGCTGCCGACAATGTACTCACCAGTCGGGTCAACGTCGCAACCGTGCGGTGATTTAGGACATGGTATCAAATAGCATATTCCCTCAAGTGACATAGCGTCAAGCACTGTAACACTTGTTTTAATCTCGCTTGTTGCAGTATGTGTACTTTCATTATAGACATTATGTGCATAGCGAACCGCTTGTTTTTCGCCTTTACCTTGCTTGATATACTCTTCCGCTTTTTTCCAATTGACTGCGAGCACAAAGTCCTTGTCTTTTTGCGACGCATTTACTTCCAAAAGGGTGTTTGCCTGTTCGCTGTTGTAGCACGAGAAAAAGAACCATCCGTGGGATTTACCTTTACCAGCGCGGGCTAAGTCGAAGTTCACACCGGGCAAGCGTAACTGGAATGCACTATCCATTGCACCGGATTGCTTATCCACGCTGATAAAGCTGATATGTCCTTTGAAATTTTGTTTATATGTATTGATAGGAATATCACCATTCACATTGTCAGGCGGAACACTAAAGCGCGTACCGGCTACAACATATTCTGTGTTTTCGGTAGCAAACGGCGATGAGTGATTACCGGCACTGTTCGGCAGTTCAATGATCTCCGATGTGCGGAATGTTTTTAAATCAATCCGCGCTACGCGAGGGGTATTGTTGCCATTACCAAAAACCCAGCGTCCGTCCACTTCGCCATTGGTTTGCGATAGCTCGGTATGATGCAAGTCATCCCAAGGCACAAATCCATGCGATGTATTGAGCATTGGTTTTGTTTCTTCGCTGTATCCCCAACCTTTTTCTGGATCAACCGAAAAAACAGGAATAACACGCAAGAGACGACCGCTCGGAAGACCATAGACGCTCATCTGACCGCTAAATCCGCCACTGACAAAATTGTAGAACTCATCATATTTTCCGGGCGGCACGTATGCTTTTACAGCTGCATCACCGCTTACAGCTTCCGACGCGCCTTTGGGTTTGCATGAGTTGATACCAAAAGAGAGTACACTGATTGCCATAATTGGCATGATGACATTTATCAAGCGTTTCATAGGATTGCTCTGAGTAGAGTACATAGTGATTAGAGTGTTTATAAATTGATGTTCAGCTTATTTCACACCATCGTTCTGGCGCATAAACTCAAATACTTGCCGTGCTTCATCATCCGAAAGATTCTGATTAGGCATACGCATAAGGCATACCTCAAGCTGTACCTGAAGTTCCGGGTCTTTACTAATCATCGGGTCTGGATTGGTAATAAAGTTCATCAACCACTCCGGCTTACGGCGCGATGTGACTCCCTGCCACCCCGGACCGACAATCCGATCATCTTTCAGTGAATGACATGCCGCACATTTCACCTCACGAACTTCAGCACCCGCTTTTGCCATTGCAACATCAAGGGTAGCTCCCACTTTCACATTCTCGGCAGTAAATTTCCCCTCGCCACGGTGCGGGTCATATTGATTTGGATCTTTCTTTTCTACGTCGTTCTTCTGTGCACTCTGTGTATCGGTTTTGGGCGAATCGCCGCATGAACCAAGAAAAATCAGGAATGAGAAGAATCCTGCAATGACTATTGCTCTCATAATTGTTTGTGTGTTACGGTAAAACAGTTTTTCTACTGCGAAATTCAGTTGAAGAGCAATCATTGATTTATGACTCAAATCATATAATCAAAAAAAAGAAAAGCATATCTTTGTTCCACGTAATCATGCGTAATCACGCTCATAACAACGTTACAATTACTCTCCTTTGTCACCCAAAGCAGTACATATCGAGCATATATCATTTGCACTTGGTCAGGATAGTCGGGAACGGTGGATTCGCTTTGCTGCCATACTCACATTCATCACGATGCTTGTGCATGTGCATACATCGCTCATCGTATGGTCATGGTATTGGCTTGATAACGGAAGAACGGCAACACAATATTGCGTGAACACCGAATCGGATTGTTGTAAAGGAAAATGCTACGTTACAACGGCACTTGAAAAAAGTGAGGATGGTTCCAACTCAACCACTCCGTCGCAAGCGGGACAAAAACCGACTCAAAAAAATGAACGCGAAGTGCCGTACATAAAACAACCGTACAGCTTTTTCATAGCAACGTTGTATTATAGTCCATCTCGAATGTACGATATATACAAAGGTGAACTTCTACATGGATATACACATATACCGACGAAACCACCTGAATCATGCTCATAAGATATTGAGGTAGTGTGCGCTTTCCTGAACATCACAATAGTGTCAGTTTAATACATTACAATCAGAGTTAGGTACACTATGTCAATACCCCGAAAGATTTGTTTCGGGGAATGAGACATGTTGGCTTATTACAACATAAATATATCATCAGGATACCGTCATATCTACGCATAACCCGTACGGTGGCAACACGTATTGGCGCATCCTACTTCACAACATTACATTCTCATTTAATCACTATGAAACATCAACTAAACATACTCAAGCTCATCATACTCATTGCTATAATATCCGCCGTTATAACCGGATGCTCAAAAGAAACTCCGGTTTCCGCACCTGACCCAACTACAACGGGGTCGATTGTCTTGGAGTTCGATAATATCGCAGGTGACAGGCAATTAGAACTTAACAGCACAGTGCCATACCAGAACGCACTTGGAGAGAAGTTTTCCGTTACAACGTTCTCGTATTACATCAGTAATATCAAGCTCCAAACTGCAACAGGCGAGACCTATACCGTACCGCAAGACAGTAGCTATTTTTTGATAAAAGAGAGCGACGCCGCCTCACAAAAAATCACATTACGCAATGTTCCTTCCTTAGATTATACCAGTGTTTCATTTACCATAGGTGTTGATAGTATCCGCAACACGATGGATATTGCAAAACGCACCGGCGTTCTCGACCCCGCAAACGGTATGTATTGGTCATGGAATTCAGGATACATCTTTGTAAAAGCAGAAGGATCAAGTGCCTCAAGTAGCAACGGTTCATTCCGTTATCATATAGGTGGTTTCGGTGGTATCACATCACAAACAATCAATAACATCAAATCAATTATAGTTCCGTTTGGAAATAGCGCTGCAACAGTGCGCCCTACGGTAAAACCGGAAGTCCACTTGTTGGTTGATGTATTAAAGATATTCAACGGTACGGCGAACGTAAGTATAACGTCAAATCCGACCGTGATGTTCACTCCATACTCTACAACTATTGCTAACAATTACAGGGGAATGTTCTCGGTGGATCATGTTCACAATGATTAACACTTTACATGGAGTATGTATGAAAACAAAACTTCAATATAGCTCTCTTACTTTGATGCCCGCGCAATGCGTGCGGGCATCAGCGGTTGTGTTACGGGTATGTACACTAATCCTTTGCTCAGTGCTCTTGGTTTCATGCTCGGACTCTGTACAGAATACTCTTGATACACCAACGGATGTACGCTTAGCCGTACCTTCGAATTTCCCGCCAATACGATACAACCTTGCCGCTAATCAAATCAGTACCGATGGATTCATCTTGGGAAGAACCCTATTTTACGATGGTACACTTTCCCGTGATGGAACAGTGAGTTGCGGCTCTTGTCATCAGCAATCATCAGCATTTACGCATCATGGTCATGACCTTAGTCACGGTATTGACGACAAATTGGGAAATCGTAATTCACCACCGGTGATGAACCTTGCATGGCAACCGCACTTTTTTTGGGATGGTGGTGTGCATGATTTGGATTTATTCTCTATTGCGCCGATTGAGAATCCGGTGGAAATGGACGAGAAGTTAGACAACGTCTTGGCTAAACTCCGCTCATCGCCGAAGTACCGCTCTCTTTTTGCTAAGGCATTCGGCTCGGAAGACATCTCAACAAGTAGATTTCTAAAAGCACTTTCGCAGTTCATGCTGATGTGTGTGTCGTCGCAATCGCGGTACGATTCCTTTGTTCGTCATGAAGGTGCGGTTTTATCAGAACGCGAGCGTTTGGGTCGTACACTCTTTTCCCAAAAATGCGGCGCGTGTCACTCTACCGACCTCTTCACCGATTTCTCGTTCAGAAATAATGGTTTAGAGCAACGCACACCTTTTGATAGCGGTCGCGCCCGTATTACGTTACAGCATGAAGATATTGGCAAATTCAAAGTGCCGAGTGTTCGCAACATAGCTCTGACGGCTCCTTACATGCACGATGGTCGAATCCGCACATTGGAAGGTGTTCTGAACCATTACCGTTTTGGTATGAAAGTCACTCCTAACATTGATTCATTCTTCATACGGCAGGGTAAGAATCCCGGGATTGACATGACAGACAACGAAGCTCAACTCATAATTGAGTTCTTGCATACCCTGACAGATACCGACTTCACTACACGAAGAATTTTATCGGAGCAATAACATGAAAAATCTATTCCGGCTCATCATAGTTTCTATCTTTTTACACTCGCAGGTATATGCGTGTGAAATATGTGGTTGTGGTGCAGGTTCGTTGACTCAAGGTATATTGCCTCAAGGGGGGACAAATTTTGTCGGTGTGCGGTATCGTTCATCAGCGTTCGATTCTCACGTATTGCACAGTGCCTCTTTACGAACAAGCGAGCATTTTCAGACAACAGAATTTTGGGGACGATACTATCTATCGCCTTCGCTTCAGATTGTGGTTACATTACCGTATAACATCAATTCGCAACGCACAAGCACGCAAGAGTTCATTCGACGAGGTCTTGGTGATGCTTCGCTTACAGCACTTTATTCAGCATGGGTATCGCAACCTCAAAGCAGTAACGATACGGTCTGTTCAGTTCCGGCGATCACCCACGCTCTTCTTATTGGCGGTGGACTTAAAATCCCCACAGGTTCGTATCAATTCAATCCATATTCTACAACCGAAGTTGCAAATGCCAACTTTCAACTTGGTACGGGTAGTTGGGATATACTCATCAGTGGAAATTATACTATCCGAGGTGAAGTGTATGGAGCAATGGTTGATGTGCAAGCCCGTATTCCCACGGTGAACTCCAACGGCTACCGTTTCGGTAATCGCGCAATGACAACGTTTGCAGGGTTTGCTTTACTCTCGCTTAGTAGCGATATCCGTATGATGCCACTTGTTGGAATAAGTTCGGAAATCAGTATGCAAGATATACGGCAAAACAAGACGGTTGCTGAAACAGGAGGAGTTACCGGATTTGCACTATTGGGTACGGACATCTATTTCATGAACACATTAAGCATCGGATGTACTGTATCAATTCCAGTTGCATCACAGATGGCAGATGGCGAGATACGCCCGGCACCACGGGTAACGATTCAAAGCGCGTGGTTGTGGTAACTCACTGACGCAAACTCTTCTCACTACGCCTCAAGCACGTGTTAATATCGAATCACAATATCGCCGCGGATGCGGGCTGCATACCGTTTGTTATCAAAGGAAATGAGTTCGGCGCGACCACCTGCATCGAGGCGCAGTCGAAGCACATTGACTGCGGTGGATTTATAATGGAACATGCTGCAAAACGACCCACTGACATTATTACGAAGCACTACCGTATCCTGCATGATAACAAGATTGCGCTGCCCCGGTTTGATAACGGGAACAGTAAAAATAAATGAGATTGAACCTTTTGTGAATTCATACGGACGCTCGCCGTCAATAGCAAGTGAATCAAGCAAGAAGAGAATCCGCGTCAGTCCGCTGCGTTGCTGAACGCCCGTCGAATACCGCGCAACCCACTGGCTTTTCATCGTCAGTCGCGGCACGGGCTGCGAAGTATCCAATACGGTTCGAGTATGTGCTGCGGAGTCGTTTGGTGTTGCGACATCGGTGGGCACATAGAATTTTCCCGGTTCATCAAGGTCGTTACATTGTACCGTGATACTGTCTATCGAGACAGAAAATGGAACGGGTGGACTAAGTACGGTTTTTCCAGCACCGGATATGGCAGCAGGGTCGCTGCATGAACCAAAGAACATCGCACACCATAATCCGCAACACATGCAGAGAAGATTATGACTATATCTCACGGTGCGGCTCATTATTTCTTCGGTTCGTAATTGATAAAGAACACTCCGCTTACCCGTGAACGCACTTCCACTTTACGGTCGCCGATACGTGTGCGGATTTTCCGCTCATACACCAACTGGATTTGCAGTTCTGCGCGAATCACATTGCGGGCAGTGAATTTCGAGAGTTCAATCATTGCAAAGCTGTCGTCCTTCCGGTAGGGCGGTTGCTTTTGCTGACGAATCGGGACAAGTTCAATACGGGGCGGATTATCTTCCGTCCGCACACGACATTGTATCTGACCATTGTTCAAAAGAACCGGACCCGCCCCCGTTACGGGAATCGAGTCGAGGGCAAGGAGGATGCGTTGTGTGGGTGCGAGTGCCGCTTCCGGAGCCGATTGTACTTTAGGCACAAAGGCAAGGCGAAGTTTGGTAAGTACAGGAATGCGCGATGATGTATCAAGCGTGATAATCGCGGCATCTGTCCCAACCGGATAATAAGCCGATGCGTCGGCAAGTGTATAATCAAACATACCGTCCGATCCGGTCGCATCATCGTTATCACTGAGAGTAATATCCTGCGCTGCGAGTGTGACGGCGAATGGTTTTGCAGGTTCAATAGCTATCGGGTCGCCGATGTCACCCGGATTGCTACACGAAGCGAAACAGAACGCCACACCGATGAACAACGTAACAAGCATCTTCTGCACACGTGATGCGGCAAGCAATGTACTATGGTTGTGATGTGTGTTCATGTGCGGTTATCAGGAATAGTGACCTTAGAATTGGAACAACAGACCGTAGGTAAAACCGACTTTCGGTGTTTGGTATGTTGTGTTCTGATACGTATAGAGTAAATGCGAATATTCAAATCCGCCAAGCAAGCGCAGTTGTTTCATCGGCGAATAATATGTTCCGGCGATAACTCTTCCAATAGGTCCGTAGGTTGTGAATCCGGCATTGAGTTGTGCGAACGGTTGCAGTCCCGAAAACGGCTCCATCCGCACTTGGAACATACCGCTTGCCCAGAGCAGCGAGGGCTGCACATCGTACCTGACTTGAACATTGTTCGATACGCCTCGGAAATTCATTGCATACGGCTCGCGTCCGATTTCCACACCAACACCGACGCTTTGGTTGAACCAGTACATTGCACCCACGGCGACATTATTAAAACCAAAACCACTCTCTGCTTGCGCCGTCACATTCACAAGCGACGAGCCGCTCAACCCGCGCATCGAAAGCAGAAACTTAGGATATGTTTCCGGCACATAGTCGGGCATCTGCTCTTGCGATGTGTTCACAATATCGGCGAGCGGTGTTCCTGCGGGTGATAGCAACGATGACCCCGCCGTGCGGCGAACAATCAGCGGTGCGTAGCGCAGCAGTTCGGGTGTTTGCTCTTCAATAATGTTGTCGGGCTTAGCCGCCGAAGCGAGAAGCGACTGACGGAGCGTTAGCGTTTGCTGACTGTTATCGGTTTGTTGCTTTGTTGTTTGCTCGCGTGATGAAGGTTGTTGCGTTTGCGATTCCGCAGTTTGTGGTGTGGTATTCACATACACGATTTTTTCCTGCGGTACGATTTTCACACGAACAACCTCGCGGATGGTTTCTTTCGGTACGAACACCGTGTCGGTACGCACAATCTGTTCGGATGCAAACTGTGGTTGAGTCACCGGCTGCACTTCTGCTTGATTGAATGTCTGGTTTTGTGCTTGGTCTTGTCCGAAAAAGGTAAAGCCCGCCCACGTGGCAGCCACACCCAATGCCGCACTTAACGCCGGAATCCACGCTTTACCAATCCATCCGCTCAGAAATCCGCCTGCGCCGCCAATAACAGCCGGTGCGGTAAAGCCCAGCGTACCGAAAATTGCAGCCGTGGATGCAAGCGGCGGAGTAAAGGCAACAGCATCGTCGCGCACAGCCCGGCGAAGCGCAATTAACTCGCGCATCTCGGTTTGCAGGTCGGGGCTGCTGTTCAATGTGGCGAACATCTGCGGCTCCATTCCGGCATCAAGTTCGCCGTCAAGGTAAGCGTGCAGCAGCTCGCTCGGAGTAAGGTTCAGTTCTTCCATATCAATCGCTTATACCGGTCAGGGTATAGCACAATAGTGTGTCAATATCCATGCGTTGGTGTTTATTCATCACTTCTCCAAATCCGCTAAGTATGGAGCAAGTATTTCGCGGAGTTTATTCTTGGCGCGGAACGAGCGGATTTTCGCCGTTGCCTCGCTGATGCCCACTATCTCACCTATCTCGGCATACGACATTCCGTCGTATTCGCGCAGCACGAACACTTCGCGGTATTCGGGCGAGAGATAATCCAATGCTTTGGTTATCAAGCCCACAAGTTCTTTGTTTTCCAATTTGTCGTCGTGGTCGGCATAGTGGTAATCCTCGAACGAGACATGGATGTGTTGCTGATTGTCGCGCTTGGCGTTCAGGCACAGGTTGCGGGCGATTCGCAGCAGGAACGCGGGGACATTCGTCATCTCGCGCTCTTTTTGCGCGCTGTTGTAAAACCGAACAAAGGTATCTTGAAATACGTCCTGTGCACGCTCGGCATCCGAGAGGACACGACGGCAATAGGCGTAGATTCTGGGCGAGAGGCGGTTGTAGATTTCCTTAAACGCCGCTTCGCTCACACGCCTGTCTCCGCCGTCCTCCACACGAAGGAACGCGAACAGTTCAATATCGCTATATGTCTCCATACCCTTGAGCATACGGCGATAATAACCACCAACGCTGGTATTTGGTAACACGGCGTGAAAAATTCCCTCAAGGTTCTTCCGCAATAATGCCGGTTCATTCAATTTTTACAGAAAAATGCCGATTATTCACCGTGAAAAACCATTCGTCAATACAGGCGCATAGGACAATCATCGGTAATCATATTCTTCATGCAGCGCACCGGCTTCGAACATCATACAACCATGACCACGACGTATCGTGAACGTTTCGCTGTATTGCGGAGCGGTGGTGGTGTCTTTTGCCCTGTGTTCGCGCTCCTGATATTGATGACTCCTGCCGTCAGCCATGCCCAGGAAAAATCTTCATTCACGTATGCACAGCAATCCGATTCCACAGTAGCATTGTTGATACTTGCTATGGTCGGTTCCGCCCTTAGTGCCTACGTACTGAGCAGGATGTTTGTTCGCCGCCGAATGGTGCATCAACCGCATCTGCTTCCCGATTCGGTAACGCAACAGAATGATACCGCCATAGAGTCAGCCCTTGCTGAGTCATGCGTCAACCACCGCGACATCCTTGACGCAATTCCCGGCACGGCGTATGTCTGCGTGTACACCGTATCCACGCGGTGTTTGCGGACAACATACATGAGTAACCGCGCCGAGGAGTTGTTCGGATTTGCAGCGCGTGACTTTGTTGATGGAAGCCGAAGCATCAGCGAGCGCGTTGGCAACGACTTCACCGAGATTATCCGCTCGCAGGCGGAAGAGTGCTCTTCTTCAATGAGCCGGTTTGATGTCACGTTTCCGTACTGCCACCCCGATGGCTCTGTGCGGTGGATTCAGGCAGTGGCTACACCAACGGTATTGAATACTGATGAAATCCAATGGTCGGGCTACATGTCGGATGTGACACCGGCTATCCTGAGTGAACAACAGAGGTTGGAGTACGAACACACCTTGGTCAATATCACAAATGCAGTTCCGGGTGTGGTGTTCCAGTTTGTTATGAACAGCGACGGTACGCAATCTTGGTTTCCGTTTATCAGCAAGGCAATCAAAGAATTCTCCGGCATTGACCAAGATGAATGGATTGACGATACCCGACTTTTCTCGTCACTCATACATCCCGACGATTATCCTCTTGTACAACATAGCATCATCGAATCGCGCGATATGCTTGAGCAGTGGTGTTGCGAGTTCCGTATGTACAGGCGCGATACCGGCAATCTTGTCTGGGTAAGCGGAAAGTCCATCCCCGAACGGCTGAATGACGGCAGCACAATGTGGTATGGCGTGCTTACCGACATTACCATGCAAAAGACAAATGAGGTGCGTGCAGAGAATAGCAAGCAACTTCTGATTGAAGCGCAGAAAGTGGCGTGTCTCGGTTCGTGGGAATGTGTCCTTGAAACGGAACAGATGGTATGGACAGATCAGATGTTTGAGATATTCCATCGCAATCCGCACAGCGGTGTTCCTCTTTTCACCGAGTTTATCGCATCGTATTTCCATCCTTCCTCGCATGATGACATTCATGATTCGATACAACTTGCAATTGCCCAACGCGGCGGGCGGTTCGAGCATGATGTGCGGGCAACAACCGACAACGGGCAACCACTCTATATCCATTTTGTGTGTCAAGTGGTTTGTCGCGCAGGCGAACCCACAATACTCATTGGTACGGTAATGGACATCAGCGAGCGGAAGAGTGTGGAAGACAAGCTGCGCGATGCAAACAGTGTGATTGAAAAGAGTACATCGGTGTTATTCCGTTGGGCGATTACCGAAAACGGCATGTGGAATCTGATGTTTGTATCGGGCAACATCGAGCAGTGGGGCTACGGGGCGGAAGAGATACTTGCCAATCCGGGAGTACTCGGCTCGATTGTGTATGAATCCGATTTGGAATATCTCACAACGGTTAATGCACGCAACCGCGAACGCCGCATAGCCAACTACTCAATCGAATACCGCATTGTATCGCGAAGCGGGAAACAGCGTTGGGTGGAAGAACAAGTATTTTATCAATTCAGTCCTTACGGAATACCAGTCACCTGCGATAGCATCGTCACCGACATCACTGCCCGCAAGGAAGCCGAGATTTCGCTCAATGACCACGTGGAAGAACTCAAGTTGCGCGATCACCTTCTCGATACAATTACCTCGACACTTCAAAGAATCGTTATCAGCACCGATGCAGAGTCGTCAATTCAAGAATCACTGGGACATATAGCAATTGCATTGGATGCCGACCGGATGTTTGTTGTGGAAACACAGTCCGACCTTAATACCGGTGAGTCCATCGCATTGAATACGATGCACTGGTACAGCCCGCAATTCGACTTCCGCTCATCGTACACACCACAAGTATCCATCCATCGTATTGGATTTGAGAATGTCCTCGGTCAACTACAAAACGGTCACACCGTGCAACATCCCATCGAGGATTATTCCGCACTGACACAACGTGTCCTTCGCGGTATAGGCGTTCAATCGCAGCTCATTATTCCGGTCTTTCTCCGCAACTCATTCTGGGGGTTTATCGCCTTGCAGAATTGCAGGGAAATACGGACATGGCAGGACTATGAAGTGAACATCCTGATGGGTGCAGCAACAACGATTGCCGGAGCAATCGAGCGTAGCCGGACTGAACGGAAGTTGGTTGAGTATGCCGAGTATCTTGAAGATGCAAAACACCGGTTGGAAGAGCAGGCAACAGAACTGCTCGAAACAAATTTCAAAGTGGAAGTGGCACGCGAGCAAGCGGAATCAGCCAACCGTGCTAAGTCGGCGTTTCTCAGTTCCATGTCGCACGAACTTCGTACGCCGCTCAATGCCATACTTGGATTCACACAAATCATGCTGCGCGATGCTTTGCTCAGCGAGATGTACCGCAAGCACCTGAACACAATGCAACGGAGCGGCGAGCATTTGCTTGGCATGATCAACGATATCCTTGACATCTCGAAAATCGAAGCCGGTCGTCTTGAATTGCAGAATGCCCCTGTCAGCATCGGCGATATGATTGACGACATCCGCGACATGTTCAGCGTCCGCTGCAATGAGAAGAATCTCTCGCTTGTTATCAGCATCCACCCTCGTGTACCGCAATTCATTGAAGCCGACCTGACACGCCTCCGGCAGATTATCATCAACCTTGTGGGCAACTCCGTCAAGTTCACGCCCAACAATGGGGCAATTCATATCATACTTGATTGTGCTGGCACAACGACCCGACCTGATGATACAACTCCACGTGCAACAATACACGTAGGTGTGTGCGATACTGGACGTGGCATTCCGCAGGAGCAACTGCTCACAATCTTCGAGCCGTTCCGCCAAGTGAATGGAATGCACAGCGAAGGGACTGGACTGGGCTTGGCAATATGCTCGCGGTTGGTGGCAATGATGGGTGGTGTACTGAAAGTGGAAAGCACGCTTGGCAAAGGAACCACATTCTGGTTCGAGGCAGAGTTTCCTGTGATAGCGGAACATCTTGCACAAAGCAAAGAGCAGCGGATGCCCGTAACTGGCATAACAAATCCACGACTGCGCACCATACTGCTTGTTGATGATATTCAAAGCAACCGCGACGTGATAACAGGCATGCTCAGTCCGTTCGGGTTCGAGTTTATCGAAGCAATCCATGGCGCGGAAGCAGTGCAAGAGTTACAGAACGGATTGATTCCCGACATCATTTTTATGGACTTGTTGATGCCGGTTATGACGGGCGAAGACGCAATGCGCGCCATACGAAGCAACCATGCGTGGAATACCATTCCCATCATTGCCATCACTGCCAGCGGCTTCGATGGAAAACGTGAGAAACTTATCAGCAGTGGCTTTAATGACTACATCCGCAAACCGTTCGAGGAAGAAGACCTCTTCAGCGTCATAGAAAAATATACCGACTGCCGTTTCATGCGCAACAACCCACAGCACACCACAAGCACGCCTGTGATGCCGAAACCACTTCAAACCGTTGCAGATATCATTGCCTCCCTTCCCCCAACGACGGCATCTGAACTGACCGAGGCAATCGAGTTACAGGACTTCGATACAGTACGCGACATGCTAGCCAATATGGATGTGGGCGAGAGCAATCAGCGGGAAGCATTCAGTATTCTTCATACCGCCGCCGTAAGCCATGACTTCAAACTCTTTGTGGAACTGAGCGGTATGCTGGCTGAATAAGCATGCCGCACATCACATGTAAAAAAAACGGACTGACCGATAACCGGACAGCCCGCGTAGAGAACAGAGTAAAAATCACTTAGAACTTATAGCCGAAACCAATCCCGAGAACGTTCCGCACTTGTGTAGCCGGACCGCGGGTTCCGTCGTCGCGGCGAACTTGCAGTTTGGGGTCATACACCACATCCACGGCAATCGAGGCATTGATATAGTCATTAACCTTCAGTGTGAGCAGTGTATTCCAGTTCACAAAGTTTTCGGTAATTGTGGCATACGGTGCAAACGATGTGAAGGTGGATGCAAGATTGACATTTGTCATCAAATCCTTCTTGAACGTGATATTCATTTGCGCACCCAAATCGCTGCGGATTGTCTTACCGATTTCGTTACCCAAAAAACCGGTTGTCGAGTTCGGAGCAGACGGTTTATCACGCAGAGCGACATCGCCCACAATAAGCAAACGGTTAGCAATTGGCGCTATCGTAATGGTCAAGAAATCTGTCGGCTTATATGTGACACCAAGACCAAGCTGCATATTTGCAGGAGCAAGCAGATTTGAAATTGTATCCTTGATTGTACCATCGGTATTATAGGTATAACCATAGTGAAACTGCGTACGGAAATCAAGTAACGCCGCATAGCTCAGTTGCTCGTTCACCTTATATCCGTATTTGGAAATAAGAATAATACGGTCATCGCTTTTGCGAAACGATTGGTCGCCAAGTTTGGTAAGACCATAGCCCAAATCAAGTGAGTTTTCCCATAAAGATTGCTCGCCGTTGAAATTGGCGGTTGCGCTGAAGAGCGATGTAAGACCGATTGTATTCTGACCGCCACCCGCCCAATTTGATAGTCCCACTTGTGTAAAATTCATCCCGACAGTTCCGGCAGTCGTCCAACCGATTTTCGGCGGATCGGCAGAAAATGCGGACAACGAAATCGCGCAAAAAATTAATGTAAAACAGAGAAAAGAACGCATGATATTATACTACGGTAAAGATTGATATTAAGCGCGGCTTTTGAGTACATCACGGATTTCGGCAAGCAGTGTTTCCTGTGGGTTCGGCGCGGGTGGCGGTGCGGGTGCTTCCGCTTGTTTCTTCATTGCTTTATTCATTGCTTTGATAACAAGAAAAAGTACAAAAGCAATCATCACAAATTGGATGATTGTATTGATAAAATCACCCCAGCCGATTTCTACTCCCGGAACCGCCTTGCCTGCTGCATCTACCGACGCTGCCTTGAGTGTGGTTTTGATTTGCGAGAAATCAACCCCGCTCAACATCATTCCCAACACGGGATTGAAAATTTTATCTACCATTGCTGCTACAATTTTCCCAAATGCCCCGCCAATAATCACACCCACTGCCAAATCAACAACGTTGCCTTTCATGGCAAACTCTTTGAACTCCTGCATCATGCCCATGATAAAAACTCCCTACAGTTTAATTAATAAAGAATCGCCAATAATAAATATAGTTTTATGGCGATTGAACTCTACAAATATAGGTTTGATATTACAGCAATCAACCTCAAAAACAAAAAGCCGGACAAGTGAACTTGCCCGGCTTGGTTCGGAAGACATGCGGTTTTAGCCGCACATCAGAGATTGTGTATGATTAGATTACTTCACGATAACAAGCGGAGCGAATGTGCTCGACGTACCTGTCGAAATAACAACGCGGTATGAACCTGCTGCAAGTGCACTTGCATTAACCGGTACTGTATGGCTGCCCGGAGCCGACACTTCATTGCGAAGTACCGAAACCGTATTGCCAAGTACGTCTGTAATGCGGATGTTCACCTGTGACGGAGCATTACCATTAACCGAGTATTTTACAGTTGCATCGCTTGCTGCCGGTGTTGGATATACACCAACACTCAGTACACCGTCGCCGCTTGTACCCGGTTCAACCGAGTTAACCATGTCGGCAGTAATAATAAGTCCGATAATACCGTCGCCTGATTTAGCATTTGATTGAACAGTAGCCGACGAAAGAACATCTTCCGCTTTGAGCAATTTTGCTTGGATACCAAGGGCAAGAGTTTGTCCCGGCTTCACTGTTGCAGGGAATGTACCGCCCGAAACGATAGAGAAGATGTTAGCATCTGAACCAAAATCAACGCCTGTGATAATCAAGTCACCATTCCCTGTGTTTTTCAGGTTGGCGGTCATCGTCTTGGTTTGATTAATCTTCATCGTACCATAGTTGATGGTGTTATCGCTTGAACCTTCAGCTGTAACTTCAATGCCAGCCGATGGGGCTGCACCCGCGCCTTCAAGCCAATCAAGGGCTTTCTTAAAGAGACCGTTGACTTGTTGTGCATTCGAGAACATTTCCGGCGTAGGCATGAAGATAACACGTGACTTAGACAGAGTTGAGTTGAATGCTATCGTCGAATCGAATGCTGATGGACGAAGCAGTGCTTTAGCTACAGTTCCATTTGTAATACGGAACTTCGAGTTGTAATACTGGAATGTTGCGGCTGATGAAAATCCTTTGGAAATATCATTAGTATTATATCCAATGAATGTTGCATTTCCACTACCCTGACCAACCCAGCAACGACCAAGATATCCAACACCCAAATCGTTGTATGCAGCCGAGCTAACACTGCTGATAGTACCAAACGTCGGCTCGCTACCGATAACCATAACATTCACACCGCGATTCCACTGTTGGCGCATACCTGTAACAATCGTTGCATTGACTTGCGCGCCATAACCGAAGTTCAGAATGATATTTTTCAAGTTCGGCATGTTATTCATTGCGGTATAGGCATTCAGATACTGTTCGCCGATATAGAGATATTGCTCGTCGTTTCTTCCTGCTTGTTTGATAGCAGATGTGAGTTGACCGCTAAAGCCGAACTCTAATGATTCAACATTTTTATGAAGTACCACGAGCGGGCTGACAGGATATGTCATGTCGGGATTACCCTTTTCTGCCATAGTCATTGATGCACCGGCAATAGCAATTTTCGCATCAGGCGAAAGTTGAAGGGTCACTGTTGATGTTCCGTTTGCGGGAACTGTAACTTCATTACCTTCTTTAACTGTTGCTTTCCAACCTGCAGGAGCATCCAATGATTTTTTCGCAGCAAAAACATACGTCATCGGATTATTTGTCTTATTGGTAATTGTCAGCGGCATTTCACCGTTTTCATCTTTACCTGCCAATGCAATTGACGGTGTTGACTGCACACTAACCGCACCATTAGTATTGACACCGCCTAAGGGTTCTTCGATTGCATTCAGGATTTCACGTTGGCTCGCATCTGCACCATCATGGCGTGTTACAACGGCAACAAGCGAAATGCGCTTGGTATTCCAACGTGGGTCAAGTGGAATATGAAAACTTGTTGTGTAGCTTTCACCTGCATTTACACCTGTTTGCGGTGTTATACCTTCCGCGCCCCATGCACCTGCTGCATATCCACGAAGAACATGACGGTGAACAAAACCGACAATTGGGTCGGGCTTGCTGTAGTATGGGTGTCCAACAAACTGGGAGTTATTTGCAATGAAGTTACGTTGATTCCAACCAGTGATATTAGGACCAGAGAGAGAATCTTCGATAACCCATACATTCATACGAGTTGGACCATCAACAGCACTTGTGAAATCCGCTTTCACTTTTACACGGATAAAACCGCCGTTTTGGTCAACTTCCGACTTAACAATCTGAATACCCACCGGAGCTTGAACAGTCAAACGGTCGGATACAGCAGCATCCCATTGACCGCGATCAAGGGCAAGAGTACCACCAACAGGAGTGCGGTCAACCGCACCACTCGGATATCCTGAAACAAAACTGAGCAGAGGGGCTGACGCGGGTATTTGCATTGAGTCACCTTGATGGACAGTAAGAACGATAACTTTATCGCCTTGCTTTTTCTTGATAGCATCCATCTTAACAAAACCATCCACACACCAGCCGCACCATGCGCCTGTGAATTCTTCAAGAACAACTCGTTTGGTTTGTGCTTGAATGTGTACGGCAAGCAGTACAAGCGTTGCTACCGCTGCCAACATCGTACGAAATTTCATACTGTAACTCCAGTATTAGTGATTGAAAAACGAAATAAATACAATTAACTGAATAAATTTATGTGTCAATCTGTGTGTGCGAGGGGTGTGTATTTGTAGGATGTACTGTGTGATTCCCCAATAATTTCGCTCAACAGCGTACAAATTGCCTGATTATTGCGTAATAACCAAACGAATTTTCCGCTGTTTCGTTCGTTCTAAGAATTTATATTCTTTTTTTTGATGTTTCAAGGGTTTCTTGCCAAATGAAAAGTTTTAACATGTGCGGATTTCTGCGATCTTGTTCATTTCAGTATGCAAAGCGTGTGCGTACGGAAGGTCTTTGATTGTCGTGGTTTACAGTTCGTCTGTTATTGACGGGTGCATGCCGTCGCCCGCCTGTATGGTTTCAGGTGCAACAAGCTCATCACCATCGTATTCGAGTGTTATCACTGCGCGCTTACCGCATGAACATAAAATTTCGATTGAGCGGATGTCGGTGTATTCATCGCGGTGCAATAGCACTGTCATCGGATGGTCGTGGTCTATAGTACCGCTATGGATGCTTTCGGTACTCATAATTGCAACCTTCCCTACGGTGTTATCAACAAATTCCGAGGGTACCATGCTTCCGCGTTGAACAGAGCGGTTGCGTCCGGTTATAGCTGGTACAACTGCGTAGTCGCAGAATTCTTGTTGCAGCCGCTCTTCTTCGGCAGCACGCGAGAAGCGGGCTATTTCATAGTCCTCATTTGTAATGATGCTACTGTGTGCGTCGTACTTTTCCACGGGATTACATTGATGATATTAATGTGGAACGGGTACTTCTATATGCGCCGGCAGATGTCTGAACACTATCCGTCATAGCATGTGCAATGTCATCCAAATGCAGAATGTCGTTTGCCGTTCCTTCATCAATCACAGCACGCGGCATTCCATACACAACACATGATTCTGCATTCTGTGCAATAACATACGCACCCGCTTGCGAGAGTTTCTTGAAACCATCCGCACCGTCGCGCCCCATACCTGTCATCATCACAGCAAGTACATTACCGCCATAGACGGCATGTACACTTGATGCAAGAACATCCACCGACGGCTTATAGAGCGATGCTCGCGGTTCCGTTGAGATATGTACTGTTTTCTGGCGCGTTACGGTCATCTGCATACCACCCGGAGCAATATAGACCGTACCTGCATTGAGCAATTCACCGTCTTCGGCTTCCTTTACCCGCAGACGTGCTATTGAGTCAAGCCGGTTGGCGAGCGATGCGGTGAACTTCGACGGCATGTGCTGCACAATAATAATCGGCATGGGAAAATCCGCAGGCAGGTCGGGTATCACTTTTTGTAATGACAGCGGTCCGCCGGTCGAGACACCGATAATTGCTATCTGAGCGTCCGTCTTAGCAGGTCGCTTTCGCAGAAGATCGGCATCATGCACGGACTTCTGAAGCGACGGTTGCACCGGAGTTGGTTGCATCGGTGCAGTGTGTTCCACCCTGATTGCAAGCGATGGTGAAGGAGTATCTGCCACAGAGCCGGAATTAGACGCAGAAACAATATGATTACCATTGTTCCGCAGCAACTTTTGCCGCGTCAGAACATTTCGGAATTCTGTATTGCGTGCAAGTTCTAAAATCTTTGCTGTTATATCGTCACGAAGCGTTGCTAACACTGCCGAATTATACGAAGAGTTCTTCAAGACAAAATCAACAGCCCCGTTCGTTAGGGCATCTATTGTGACTTGCGAACCCTCGGTGGTATGCGTACTGATTACCAAGATAGGTGTGGGGCATACCTCCATGATTATCCGTGTTGCGTCAATGCCATTCATCACAGGCATTTCAATATCCATTGTCACAATGTCGGGTTTCAATGCACAGGTCTTCTCAACGGCTTCTTTGCCATTCAGTGCAGTCCCGACTACTTCGATGTCAGGACATGATTCGAGCATCTTCTGCAACGTGCGGAGGATGAACACCGAATCATCTACGATGAGGACTTTGACGGTGGATGCCATAGATGTTTCTTTCGTTGTTGTGGATTAGTTATATACCGTGTGATTATCACGTGTTCGACTGAGCATTAGAGATTATACCAACACTTCGCTACGTTCGCTATACGTATTGCGGATACCATCCATAAGCTCAGGCACATCAACAATCATCACCACTGTACCGTCGCCAAGTATTGTGGAGCCGGTAATACCGTGGATATGACCTAAGTACGAGCCGAGTGATTTGATGACGATTTCCTGCTGACCAAGCAACTCGTCCACCACAAGCCCCACCGATGTTTCGCCAATACCGACTACAACGATGTACTTGTTTGCAAACTGTTTATTGTCATTGCCGGCAGCAGTGCCAAGCGTGGTACCAAGCTCAAGCAAGGGCAGTACTTTTTCGCGGATGCGAACAACGGGCTTTTGATTAACTGTATGGATATGGTCGCAGTCCACACCAACAACTTCAACAACCGAACCAAGCGGAACAGTGTATGTTTCGTTATGAACTTTAACCAACAGCCCTTGAATAATGGCTAGCGTAAGCGGCAGCTTGATTGTGAATATGGAACCGCGCCCCTTTACGGAGTCAATATCCACAACACCTTTCAACTTTTGGATATTCGTCCGCACAACGTCCATACCCACACCGCGCCCGCTGATATTCGATACTGTCTGCGCGGTTGAAAAACCGGGTGCAAAAATCAAATGGAACGCTTCACGGTCGCTCATATTTGCTGCTTGTTCAGGTGTGATAACACCTTTTTCAAGTGCTTTTGCTTTCAACTTTTCGGGATCCATTCCCTTGCCGTCGTCTTTGATGCGGATGATAATGTTGTTCCCTTCTTGCTCCGCACTCAGTTGGACTTTTCCTTTACGGAGTTTACCGGAGTCCAGACGCTCTTGGGGTGGCTCGATACCGTGGTCGCATGCATTGCGAATCATGTGTACAAGCGGGTCGTTCAATTCTTCGATGATGGTGCGGTCGAGCTCCGTTTCCTCGCCCGTAAGCTCAAGCTCGATTTCCTTACCAATTTCGCGGCTGATGTCGCGCACGATACGCGGCGCTTTCTGAAACAGTTTTGAAATCGGCACCATTCGCATCCGCATCACACTTGTCTGGATTTCCGATGTGATGTAGTCCACCTGTTCGGCGGTTTCAAGCAGGTCGCGCACAAGATCGTTATTGTCGAATACCTCGTGAAGTTTGGATGCAATCTGTTGCAGGCGGTTTCTGCCAAGAACTAATTCACCGCTCAAATTCATCAGTGTTTCCACGCGCCCCACGTCCACTCGGATTGTTGTGTCGGCGGCGGGTGCTTGCTTTGCTACGGGTTCAGATTTTTGTGGCGACGCCGATTTAGTTTCCACAGGTCTATCGGCTGCTACCGGTGCTTTAAAATCCGCCTTCGGTTGTTGCGGTTGGGCAGTAGAAGGAGTGGTTTGATCGGCTGTTGCGCTTAATGCAGAACTAACGGAAAAACCGCTGTTGATTTGTGCGAACGCCGCTTGCAACGCAGCTTCTTCATCATCGCTGAATGTATCGCCGTCGCTTTTGCCAAACTCGGGATTATTGATAATGGAACCGATTGCATCGGATGACGCTACATGTACAGGTGCGCTGCTTGCACCCGATACCGCGTTCACTCCGCCACCTTGCAGGATTGCCGCGATTTTTCCGGCAGTAACGCCGAAGTCCACTGTTGCGTTGTCGCCGCTTTCGATATTCTCCATCAGCAACACAACCCAGTCGTACACTTCAAGCAAAACATCAATCACATCTTGATTTACCTGTAGCTCCGACTTTCGGAGTTTGTTCAACAGGTCTTCGCCTTTGTGGGTGATTGTCTGGATGTTCTCGAATCCCATAAATCCCGCCGTGCCTTTAATCGTATGCACGCAACGGAAAATCCGGTTGAGTAAATCAAGATCGTCGGGTTGCTGTTCAAGCAGCATTAAATCGCCTGAAAGAACATCGAGCAACTCGCGTGTTTCCACAACGAAGCTATCATAAATCTCCTTCATTTCACCGCTTGAAAAACCTTCTACCGACATTGTTTCCTCCTTGATTGCCGTATGTTATTGATTTAGTGTTTTTATCCTGTGCCGGATACCGTTACTTGAAGAGTGCGTCAATATCATCTTGCGATACTTCATCCATCGGATCTATCCCGTCATCGTGGATAGCCGTCGCAGATTCGGGCTGTGCGGATACTTGCATTGAAGCGAACAGAGCATCAATATCTGTAGTATCCACAGGGTCGTCAGCATCCAATTCAGTCAGAGCAGCAGCGGATGTTTCAACCGATACCTCAACCGGCGACGCACCCGAAACCGCATCATCAACTTCCGGTATGTCAGCTTCATGAAGTGCAAGCGAATTTGAATGAAATGCGTTCAGTAAGTCATCCACTTGGTTTTGCCTGTCAAGTTTTGCCGAGCCAAGCGAATCAACCGCTTCGGGGTCGAAAGCAATCTCGCGGTGGAGAGTGCTTGAATTCGATGCCGATGAGCGTTGCAAATCTTCCGACGGCATATACTTGTTCGGTGCTGCCGGTGGCTGCGATTGCACACCGCCGACAATGATACCGACTTCCGAGTTTTGGATATATCCAAGAATGCCGTTCAGTTTTCCCTGAACTGTTTCAATCACATGATTCACTGCTGCGATTTGCTGCGTGGTAATATCCTGCACCTGAAGTGACAACATGATATTGTTTGTATCAGTGCGGACGCTTTCCATCACCGATTCGGAATTCGCAAAAAGGACGCTTGAGGTATCGTTGGATGATTCTTCATTTAAGATTGCCTCGATTTTTGTCAGGTACGGATTGCCCATCTGCCCGTTGCTCAGTCCGGCTTTTGCAATTTCTGCAACCGACGAGCAGGCATGTTGCAACGCATAATACCGTGTTTGCACATCCTTCATGTTTTGGTTCATCACATTCAGCTTATACGTCATGCCGTCTATGATGTCCATGATTTCGTTGGTGGCAAGCTCGGTTGCCTCCGTCACTTTCGAGAGTTGCTTCGACGCTTTGGGAATGCGCTTGAGGTTGTCCTGAATCGAGGTGTTGATTTCTTCGAGCGCGGGCGTTACTTCGCGGACGAATATGAAAAGCTCCTCAAGGAACGGGATAACACGTTGACCAAGCGTAAAGAGTGCTTTCAGCTCCTCGCTTTTCGTCAGCAGTACTTGTATGTCGCGGTCTTTAGCCATGTGCGGTAACTCCGGTAAATGTGTGGTTATGAATTGGGGGAATTACGCCGCCATTGATTGCATGATGAGGTCAATTTTCTCTTTCAACACCTGTGGTGTGAACGGTTTTACCACGTAGTTGTTCACTTTGGCTTGCAATGCCTCGATGATGTCTTGCTTCAGTCCGCGGGTTGTGACCATCAAAACCGGAAGCCCCGATGTCGGTCCGTTGCCGCGTATCGCCTTGGTCAGTTCCAAGCCGTTCATATTCGGCATGTTCCAATCGGTGATAACAAAATTCACCGGCTCGGCTTTCAATTTTTCAAGTGCTTCCGCGCCGTCTTGCGCCTCCACAATTTGGTCGTACCCGAAGGTCTGTAGTGCATTCACAACGATGCGGCGCATTGTAGGCGAGTCGTCAACTACGAGAAATTTCATACTGCTTCCCTCTTGATGATTTACTGAAGTACAGGTTGATAAAATGCGTTCTTGGTTTCACGATGCAGCGCGACACTCTATGGATATGTTCCATCCGGCAGCGCACAGTTTCCTTGATATATCGGCAGAATACAGCGAAAGTTTATCAGAAAAGATTCGGCAGGCGGGTAGAGGAATCACCCCAACTGTGCCGAAGCCACTATTCACGCTCGGCAGAGAGTGTCTTTTTCCGATATTTGCCATCCGCATCGTTGCCGCAGGTAGCGTACCCATGTTCCCTATGGTCTTTACCATTCCCCGTTGCATAGATGCTAATTCACTTGTATTCACCCGCATATCATAAGGATTATATAACCGATGGCAGATTTATTTCAACGATGTATCGAGTTCACACGCGCCGACGAAGTAAAGGCGGCTGGTCTCTATCCCTATTTCCGACCGATTCAAGAAAATGAAGGTCCGGTGGTGCAAATAGAAGGACGGAAAATTGTGATGGCTGGCTCGAATAACTATTTGGGTCTTACCGCCCACCCCCGCGTGAAAGAAGCCGCAATCAAGGCAATTGAAAAGTACGGAACGGGATGCTCCGGCTCGCGCTATCTGACGGGTACGCTCGATTTGCATATCGAGTTGGAAGAGAAGCTGGCGAAGTACCTCGGCTATGAATCCGTGCTACTGTTCTCGACCGGTTATCAAACCGCGCTTGGTGTTATCAGTTCGCTTGTAAGCAAAGGCGATTACGTGATTTCCGATAAGGAGAACCACGCTTGCATTATCAACGGATGCATGCTTGCCAAAGGCGGATTCGCCGAGTTCGTGCGCTACAAACACAATGACATGGACGACCTTGAAAAAGTGCTTGCGCGGCTTCCCGAAAACGCATCAAAACTGATTGTCACCGACGGCGTGTTCTCCGTATCGGGCGAGTTTGCCGACCTGCCGCGATTACTCGACGCAGCCGAGAAATACGGTGCGCGTGTTTTGGTGGATGATGCCCATGCCACCGGCGTTGTGGGTAAGGTGGGACGCGGAACAGCAAGCCACTTCGACCTTGTGCACCGCACAGACATGACGATGGGAACGTTCTCGAAAACATTCGCGTCGCTTGGCGGATTTGTAGGCGGACCGGAGCGCGTTATCAACTATATCAAGCATCACTCGCCCGCACTCATTTTCAGCGCAAGCCCGACACCGGCATCGGTTGCTGCGGCGATGACGGCACTCGCCATTCTTGAGGAACAGCCCGGCTTGGTGGATCAACTTATCGCCAATGCCGACTATATGCGCGCCGGATTTAAGAATCTCGGATTCAATGTCTATGAAAGCCGCACTGGTATTGTACCGGTTATTGTCGGTGATGCAGAGAAAGCAATGGTGTTCTGGCGCAAACTCTATGATGCAGGTGTGTTCGTCAATGCATTTGTGCCGCCCGGCGTTCCGCCAAATATGAGCATGATGCGTACAAGCTACATGGCAACGCACGAGAAAGAGCATCTTGATTTTATTCTTGACACATTTGCCACAGTGGGGCGCGAACTCGGCTTTATATCATAAGCTACAGTTGCTCCAACAGCACACTTTAAACGCTGCATCTTTTGATGTGGCGTTTTTTATTTCTTCCCGGATTCCCGCTGTTCCACCAACCTCCGGTAGAATTGTGTGATGCGTGTATTGATTGTTTCGGCGGCATATTCTTCTTTAATCAACATTGCGGCATTCGTCCGCAGCCGTTCCGCCAAGCCGGGTTCGCGGGCAATGCGGATAATCGCGGCGGCAAACTCCCCTGCTGTCGAGGCAACAAGTACGTGTTCGTTGTGGCGGGCAAGGATACCCTGAACGCCGAGCGGTGTTGTGACAATCACATTACCAGAAGCCAAGCCCTCAATGATTTTCACCCTCATGCCGCCGCCCGAAAAGATAGGCACAATCATAATGTTGCGGCTTTGCATGAAACCATACGCATCGTTTGTATCGCCGAGTACAGCTATATTTTTTCCTTCGATATGCCGCATACCATAATCGCCAATACTATATGAAGTATCATATTCAGTAGGAATATTCCTTCCCACTAACTCAAACACAAGGTCGGGTGCTTCGCGGCGAACCGCCTGCCACACATTCTCGATGAACCATTCCACCGCCTGCCGGTTAGGCATCCAGCCCAAATCGCCCAAGTGAAACACTGAATCAGGCATTCGCTCAATGTGACGCGGCGCATACGTATCCTGTTCAATTCCCGTGGGGGCAAGCAGACACCGTTCGGGCGGGAGAAAGGTTGTGAAGTACTCGCGGTCGTCGGGCGTAACGGCAATCAGCGCATCAATACGTTTGAGTGTGTCAATCTCGAACCGCTTGTAGCGTGCGGTTTGCAAGCGCAAGTACGATTTCTTCAATGGATTTTTTTCTGCATCCGCCACAGTTTGCCATAGTTGATGCTCCACATTCGGAGCGCGAAGAACAACCGCAGCACGGGAGTATTTACGCAACGTTTCCAGATACACCGCCATGTGGATTCCTTCAATATGAATCACATCATAATCATGCTCCGCAAGATGCTTGTGAAGCATTGCGCGAAAGGCGGGAACATCGAACCGCGCAACCTGATAGGATTGCTTCGAGAAGAGATTCTTCAACGCTCCAAGCGGCGTTACAGCCGAATCCACATCCATTGTGTGCAGCGTAATGCGCTTCGTGAACTCATCCCCAAGCGATGCAATATCCACATAGTGTTTTCGGGTATTGAACGCCAGCATTGTAACGCTATTGCCTTCGTCGGCAAAGCCCTTCGCCACCTGATACGCACCAATCGAGCCGCCGTCGTTGGGTGGGTACGTGACGCGGTTGCAGAGGATGAGAATTCTGAGACCCTGCTGAGCAGGCGATGAGTGAGTTATCATACAATATGTTAGGATACTATTGCCAGATTCTTCGATGATACGTATGAAATCTACGTTGTGAATGCCCTTCCCTACACCACCGGTGTTTCGGTTTGTGTCCGCGCTCCGGTAACGCCGCGCAGCAATACAGCTGCAAGAACTATACATCCGCCAATCAATGGCAGAGTGCCGGGCGTTTCACCAATGGCAAGCATCACCCACAGCGGACTTAGCACCGGCTCAAGCATGGTTAGCAACACGCCTTCCAATGCCGTGGCATGGCGGAGTGCGCGTGCGTAGAGGATATACGGAATCCCGATTTGCACAACACCGAGCAACACAAGATACAGCCACTCGCTCTGTGTGGGCGGCTCGCCCGCCAGCATGAAGGGAATACCGATAAGCGCAGTAAGCAGATTCCCAAGCAGCAGCGACTCTAACGGCGAGCTGTCCTTTTGCTTGCGAACGAACAATGCCATCCATCCCATCGTTACGCCACTGAGCAAGGCAAGTACAATTCCAAGCAGATTGTCGTTGCTGAGTTTATCAAAAAAGAACAACGCAATGCCGCACATCACAACAAGCGTTGTCAGTACGTCCGCCGTCCGCAGCCGTTCGTGCAGAAACCATGCACCGAACACTGCCACATATACCGGCGCGGTGTATTGCAACACGATTGCATTGGCATTGGTGGTAAAACTGTTCGCCGCCACATAGAGCGAGACCGTAGCCGCGTAGCAGAGCGCGCCGCCAATCTGGTGTGTATCGAACCGGAACACGGGCTTTCGCCGCAGCACCACACGGAAATAGGCATAGATGGTTGCCGATGCGATAACACTCCGCATTCCCGCAAGCGCAAGCGGATGCCACGTGACGGACTTAATAAGCACACCGCCCAAACTCCACAGCAGCGCGGTGGTAAGCAATAAAATAATGGCTGTACGATGATGGCTCTTCTCCGTGCCGCTTGTCATGGATTCATCCCCAATCTGTGGTATAAAAAAGCCCGATGCACAGATCATGCACCGGGCTGCGAGTCCATTGTGAACAATTCTTATTTGTCTTTGATGTATTGCTTTTTGCCGCTTGCGCTGAGTGTGTACCGTCCGCCGCGAGGTCCTTCGTAAATCTCTTTGCCATCCGCTGTTTTGCCAACAACCTTATCTTTTGCATCCTTCATATCCGACTTTGCTTCTTTCATATCCTTTTTCGCTTCTTTCATATCCGCTTTATCACCTTCCTTCTTTGCTTCCTTCATCTCCTTCTTTGCTTCCTTCATGTCCTTTTTTGCTTCCTTCATATCCTGCTTTGCCTCTTTCATCTCTTTTTTCGCGCCTTGGGCAAAGGACAATGACGCTGCAAACACAAGGCACATCAGTGCCGAAACAAACATTTTCATAACTGTTCCCATAAAGATTAAATGAATGTACTCGGGCGGATACCGCTTTGGCAACGCCCTTTACTGCGAACATACACACGCACCCCGACGGATGCAAGGGGAAAAACACCATAACCTGACATGAATAAAAATTCTTTTGCACGCTTCAACGACGGCAGTATTTTTGCGTCCCCTCGTCGCAGAGGGTGGCGGCAAAAACCGCATACCCCGCGACACACCAAACTGCGGAAGTGGCGAAATTGGCAGACGCACCATCTTGAGGGGGTGGCGCCGCGAGGCGTGCGGGTTCAAGTCCCGCCTTCCGCACCAACTGCCTGTATAGACCCTGTCAAATCATTGATTTGCAGGGTTTTTTGTTTACATGCATACACAGTGCATACACTTCCATGCTTCATTATGCTTACAAGTATTATGTGTACTGTGTTTTAGTATGGCAACGTAGCATATATGAATACAGCTTTTAAGATATTCTCATTCGCTCGCATATAATTCGCTATTGTGTAATACATGTATGATGCTGTCACCCTCTTCAAAAAATTTCATCCCCGAACTGAAATGAAAAAGGCATGGGGGTGGATGTCCGTAACGAAAAGTTCAACGTAAGCTCATGTAAGAAGCACTACTATTTCACGTTGTGATTTTGTGGTAGCTTTTTATTCTGCCAATGATATTTTTTTTCTTTTGAATCGAAGATACATTTGATACATCAGCTTCATGCAAGCATTTGCCATCTGGTAAAAAATTATGAAGTCAAGGAGTACAAATATCATGAATGGAACTTCTTTGTAAGTATCAGTTGGAAGTTGTATAAGTACTTCTAATAGTTCACCAAATGACCTGATGGTAAACAAGATTATATTTAATGGCGAAGTATCACCAAAGTAAAATGCTGGGAGTGTACCAACAGCCAGTACTAAAAAAATGATTGCGGTCTGACCTACAAGATACCAAAAGGCAATTAGTGCACTACGGAATTCCACATATCGTAGAATACCATACAACCATACAAGTGGAATTAGTATCAGAAATCCAATACCGGAATTAGGATATGGATCGCGTGGATTTGTAGATTCTTTATGCTCTGATGTTAAAAATAAGAGAATACTAAGCGTAACGACGATAGTACTAAGAACCACTGTCTCTATCAACACTATAGTAAACGGACTAACCCCCTCCCGTTTATATGTGGCATTACACAATAAAGCAATCATTTGGTGCCATTGATCTTTTCTTTGTTGTTTCCATGCTTCATATTGTGTTTTGCTCTTTCTTAGATATTCCAGCATGATCGAATCCCCTTACAATAAGAATGCCCTTCCCCCTACCGCACCACGCTTACCAAGCACTTCACCGGTGCGGTTGCGCCGCGCAAGGTGATGGACACAACATACACGCCTGCCGATAAACCGCTTGTGTTGATGCGTGTAGTTGCGCCGCTGTTTTGCTCAATGCCGCGAAGGTCGGTCAGCGTGATACTTGTTGCTTCCGCATCGGCGGGTAACGAGACCGTGATGAAGTCCGTTGCGGGGTTGGGTGTGATAATGATGCGACCCGCTTCCGTCTCCACAACCGATGTGGTTTCTTCCGTTGTGAACCGCCATGTGTCCGACCACACGCCCGCGCCCAATGCACCGATTGCACGAACCTGCCACAAGTATGATGTCTTCGGTTCGGCGGTGATGCTGCGCGATAATGCGGTTACACTGCTGTCATCAACTACCACCGTTTGGTCGGCGGTCTTTTTTACCACCACGTGATACTTCTCGGCATTGACATCGCCCTGCCACACAAGGTTTGTTGCCACAGGTTGCGATTGGCTGTTATCCGGCGGCGCGCTGAGTTTGAGCTTTGCTGGGACTTGCGGCGCAGTGGTGAACGACCATGTTTCCGACCATGGACTTGCCAACTTTCCATACCGTGTTCGTGAACGCCAATAGTACGTAGTGTTAGGTTGCAGTGCGTTTATACGACGCTGTGATGTGCGAATACCGGTATCCAAACGCACATTGGCTGTAAAGTCGGACGTTGTGGATAGTTGCATATCGAATCCCGTAAATCGGGGTTCCGCCGACCACGCTACATCCACCCTCTCGGATAACTGCTTAACCGACTTATTCGGCGGCTGCGACAGCACAGGCACGGAGAGTTCAGTCGTGCTGCGTTTGGTTTTGTAGATACCATTGCCAAGTGAACCGACGTATAAAAATCCCGATGTATCAACACACATACTCACGAGATAATTATTACCCACGCCGTTTGTGTCTATCGCTGTTTCCATCGTTGCGTAGTTGAATATCCGGACACCCCGGAATTTTGTGTGATACACATCGCCCATATAATTCGCACACAGATCCCATGTTAAAGGATTTTCATCATAGGGTATTATGTATCTCTCACCTACTTTCCAAACAGTATCACCCAAATTACTATTTTTTCCATACAGTTGTAATTGAGCGGCAAACCGTGTCCCTGTACTGTCTCGGCAGTATGCGGTAATATCATCTATTTCACGCTCTATGCCAACCTTCCATGTCCTGCATCCATCCTTCGAGGTATGGATATTGTATTGGGCATAACAGTACATTTCTTTCGTACGCCTGTCATATTCACAAAACGTATGTGGCACTCCACCTACTGCTGCAATCTTCGGTATCGTTTCCCATCGCTTCCCATAATCCGACGACCGGTAAATCTGACCAATAACCGTTGATGCAAAGAGTGTGTCCTTTTCACCAGCCACTATATCACGAATCTCGTTCACTTGATTTGAATCACTTCTTAGTGTCCATGTGTCGCCATTATCTGTCGAGGCATAGATATTATATCGTGTTGAAACAAGCAAATCGCCGCGATGCAATCGTGCGAATCCCAACACATACTGATCTCGAAATTCTTGACTAACTTTCTTCCAAACCGTACCGCCATCCGACGATGAATAAAAACCGTTACCCGTTACAGCAAAGAGCTTCCCGGACGGTGCATCATTGTAGAAGTTAAAGACGTATGGATTCATAAGCCCGGTCGAACTGCTTGTCCATGTTACGCCATTATCAGTCGTCCTGTGAACACTGCCACCGAACGAACCAGCCCATATACTGCCATCGGAGTGTCGCATGAGACGGGTGATATTTTTGTCTTGCAGTGATGAAGAGTATTGAAAATTTCCTCCGCGTTCCTTTTTTGTACAGAAGTAGCAAATACTATTGTAAATTCCAAAATTATTTGTTTTCTTCTGTACCCAAAACAAGCTAAAAACAAAGAACCATTCCAAAATTAAGTTAGTGTAGGTATAACGGACATTGTGATATTTTGGTTTTTGGTGCGGTTGGGTTGTCGTTTCGCGGGACAGTTGGGACAGTTGGGACAGGTTGTATGCCGTTTCGTGGGACAGTTGGGACAGGTTATTTTTAGAATGACAGGGTATTTATGTAAAGCTACTCGGGCGGTTTATCGTTGTATGCTCTTCTTGTTCGGCAACTTTCTGGAAATGCGGGTGTACTGTCAATGTGTCAGCGACAAGCAAGGTCAGTTTGTTCTCGCTCAATTCCTTTTCCTTCTTATCTATGAGCGCCTGTATGGTTGCCGACATGGTGCGTAGCGTGCGGAGTTCCTCTTCGTCGGATTCTACTATTTTCTTTATCTGTAATCGGTGTTCGCGTAACTCTTCAATCTTCTTATCTGTGTCGTCGGTTGAGTACCCTAATTGGCGAAGCCGCTCCCTAATTGCTGGACCAAATGGTATAACTCCCTTCCTGTATTGGCTAACAGTAGGTGCGGACACGCCTAGTGCTTCTGCTGCTGTTTTAGCAGAACCCATGTCGGCAATAAACCTTTCAAGTATTTCTATTTCCTTAACCACGATGTGGATAAATAATTAGATGAAACCTAAAATTTCCCTTGCTTGGAAATTAGGCGTTACCTATTTTCGCTGTGTAATTATTGTATAACAAATATAACACGGAGGCAGTATGCCAAAGGTGAGTAATACTACGGATGGGTTTGACCCGCGTGTACTATCGAGAAACCCGTATCGAGGGATAATTCTACAGATAGCCAGAGAGACGGGGGTGACGTATCCATGTGTGTGGGGTAAGTTAAACCGCTTGCACCCAAATCCTGATACAGTTCGACGCGCGCAAGAGATCATGCGCGAGCGTGATGCACAATTAGCGGGAGCGGCAGCATGAGTCAGATGTTGAGTGTAGAAGAGGTGGCTGTACAGTTGCATTTGACAATAGACGGTGTGCGTAAAACACTTTACCGCAACGCTGTTGGTTACACTCAACACGGGCGGACGCGCCTGTATGATATAGCGGACGTGGTAAAGTGCTATCCTGCACTTAACGCAATGCTACGCACTGCGGGTGTTCGTGAAGTGGAGAAGGACGACGACCGTAAGCCACGCGCTGACTTCGGTGCATTGCGGAAACACAGTGCGGAACTGACGGCGATTGCAACGCGCTATGCGTTGGAGTTCTATTTGGACGCTGCTATGCCGGATTGTTACGGGGCTTGCGAGCTTGCGGTGCGGCGGGTGCATAATGAATACGCCCGCGGCTATCACAGGGAAATCGCAACGCCGGGACAGGTGTCGCGGCTGACAACGAACTGGTTGTATAAAGCGCGTATCAAACGGCGCGACAACGAGAAATCAGCCACGAAGCAAAAGTACATCGGCGACTACTGGACGGGCGGATGGCAACAGTTACACATGAGGAAGTGGAAGCAGCACACGGCGGCACTGACCGCTGCGACGGTACGGTATGATATACCTGCGATAATGGAGAGTAGTGGCAATGCGGGTCCGGGTTTTGGGTTTGGCAAACTGATAATGCTTGAC
>JAEUSO010000070.1 GCA_016788605.1 Candidatus Kapaibacterium sp.
CGTCTGATTATCACATTGGAATGCACCGAAGCGGCAAAAGAAGGCAAAACCGCATCACGCTACACAACAATGAAGAATCGTCAGAACACGACCGAGCGTTTGGAGATTAAAAAGTATAATCCGTTCCTCCGTCGCCACACTGTTCATAAAGAAATCCGCTAAGCATCGCGGACTCAGGTCAATTTGTAAAAAGCGTGTGCATCAGTTGTACGCGCTTTTTTCGTTTCCGGCGGTCAGGGTTAATTCTCCAAACTCCGCCACAAATACCACGATGCCACCGTCCTGTACGGCTTCCATGTTTCCGTGTGTTCCAACATCTCATCATTCGATTCATGCCCGTATTGATTCCGCATAGCATTCCGCAACCCTAAGTCGCCGATAGAAAACACATCCTGTCGCGCGAGTGTGAACATCAGAAACATTTCCGCAGTCCACTGCCCTACACCTTTGATTTCCGTCAGGTTCGTAATCACATCCACATCGCTCATTCCGGCAAACGTCCGTGCAGTGTATCTGTGCTCTTGGAATTGTGCGGCTATATTTTTCAGATATGACGCTTTTTGCTGCGAAAGCCCCACGCTTCGCAAGACATCCGGCTCGCACGTTAGCACCAAATCGGGCATTGGTTTCTTTCGCGGGAATAATGCGGCAAAACGATTCCAAATCGTATCCGCTGCCTTAACCGAAAGTTGCTGAGAAACAATAGCGCTGCATAAGGAAAGAAAATAGTCGGTTCGCGGTGCGATTGTGCAATCACCATGCTGTTTGATAAGGCGTTTCATCACCGCATCACGGCGTGCAAGAAACCGTTGCGCTTCAGAATACCTCGACTCGCTCATATCCCTCCCGTCAGTTGCAAAATAAAAGATGACAGTATTCCGGGTTTGACAAGAATAAGCATAATCAAGCCGCCGATGGCACCCCACAGATGGGCATGATGGTTAATGTTGTCATTCGCATTGCGGGCGGCGAAATAGCTATACGCCAGATACATAATGCCGAATATAAACGCCGGCATCGGAAACGGAATAAACAGCATCCGGTAGCGGGCAAGTGGATCAAAAAGTATCATAGCGAATACAATTCCCGACACCGCACCCGATGCGCCCAACGTGTAATACCCGGGGTTGTTGCGCTGCTGTACCAACGACGGCAAATTACCGATAAGCATAGCGCCGAAATACACAACGCAGAACTCGAACGAACCGATAGCGCGCTCGAGCGGGAATGCAAAAAAGTAATAACTCATCATGTTGAACAACAGGTGCGGAATGTCACCGTGAATCATGTTGCCTGTTATCAACGTGTGGATACTGCGCCCGCGTGCTATGCTGTACGGATGCAGGATGTTGAACTCGAAAAACTGACGCGAGAGAAACGAGGCGACGCTAGCTATGACGGTTGCCGCCATGATAAGCAACGCGAACTGCCCGCCGTCGTTGGTGTACATTTCATTCATACTGCGAATATACTCTTCCCGACTGTGCAGATTGCGATTGGCTATATTTGCAGCAACGACACAGAATACAGGAATCACATGGCAAAAGTTATCAAATACCGTAAGCAGAAACCGTCCATCACGCTCCTTATCGGCGCTCCGCGCAGCGTTGCCGAAGTAGCACAAATTTTAGAATCCAAAGGAGAGCAATTCTATATCCTCGACCGCTCGATTGAGGACTTCGAGCTGCAAGAAATGGAAGAGGACATGACGCGGATGATGACGGAAATGATGGGATTGCCCTCGCCGAAATCACAGAACGAGAATGATATTCACCCGCTGTACGAGCCGTATGCAAACCGAGTGATTTTTGGCATTGACGATATAGACGAAGGCGTGGATATTAGCTGCATCCTTGATCTGAGCATTCTCACCGCCATGATGAAAATTGATGCCATCCATGCGTTCGCCGAAGAGTTTCCAAGCGCACTTGTGCTTAGTTCCACACTCTGCTGTACTGCAACCGACCTGAACGCCATGCTGCCGCTTGCCTCGCAAGTAGTTGGTTTTGCAGGGCTGCCGGGATGGACATCGCGTACAACAATCGAGATTGCACCCTCGCTTCGCACACGTGATATCACTCACAAACGGGCGGTTGAGTATTTCGCCAACCTTGGATTTGCCACTGAAATAGTAGAAGACCGTGTTGCGCTTGTGGCACCGCGAATCCTTGCCATGCTCATCAACGAAGCAGCGTTTGCCGTGATGGAAAATGTTGCCACTCCACAGGATATTGACAACGCAATGAAACTTGGGGTGAATTACCCGCAAGGGTTGCTCGAATGGGCTGATAAAATTGGTATTGACATCGTGCTGATGATTCTAGATTCACTCTACGACGAATACAAACAAGAGCGTTACCGCCCTTGTGTTTTGCTGCGACAGTACATGCGGGCAGGTTGGCTCGGTCAGGAAACAGGACGCGGCTTTTACAATTACATGCCGACGAATTAAATAACGCAGATGAATGATGGATTCGATGCCGGAAACCGTCCGGTTGTCATTCTTGATGCGGCGTGTTTGCTTACCCGTCATGCAAATACCGATACCCATACCGCGGCACTCTTCGCGCATATAGATACTAAATCGTATAACCTGATTCTCTTGAATGATAGCGGACGGATACCTCTACCTAAAACTAAGTACACAGTTGCAAGCGCACGGCGCGACGAGTCATGCACATGCCGGCTCATTGAGCATCACACGGGCGTATGCCACAGGAATAGCATACTTCCAACCATCGGCACTGAACAACCGGTTATCGCCATTCTCTCATCGGATGTGAGTTGTTGCATCGCACGTTATGCTGATGTGATTTTCGCACGCGACAACGCCGCTGTATATTGCAACCGTCACCGCATACCGCATCATACATTTGCCATACTGTTCGACATCCTGCATGTACTTCAAAACCAATACGGCACAGGCAGAGCAATGTTCAAACGCAGACGGCAAGCGGAACTGCAACGCAAGGACGCTTTTGAGTCAGAATAAGGATTGATTAAGGAATGGATTTCCCAATGATACACCGATACTCCCGCTTTACGATGTTAGCAACGCTTGTTGCGATTGCCCTTGCATTTTGTAGTGCTATGGCACAAGATGCTGCTTATCAAACCTTTATCACACGGGTTATTGTCAACAATACCGATGTACCGCCTCAATCATGGAATACACTTGCGGTTTCGCCGAATGATATTGTGAAAGTTGCCTATGAATGCCGCAACAGTTCTACGAATGAGACAATCGGCACGAATGTCCGCTTCGAGTTCGACGTGGACAACGGCGAAGGGCGCAACAGCACCTCAACAACCGAGACCATGCGCGTCTATTCCGCATTATCGAACGGTGTGTACAGTATCAAAATCGCCGCGCTTTCAACATCGGGCGAATGGCGGGCGGTGCCAACCACGCTTCGCTTCACAGTGGATGAAAATGCGGCAAAGATATTTGCAGAAGAGTCAAAACCGAAACAAGATTCGACTGCTGTGCAAGAGCAGGGTGCATCATCATCCCCATCGCTATTGACCATTATTCTTGTTGCCATTGGCTCGGCAATCATAGCGGCGGGCGCAGGACTATTGTTAGGAAAAAAACTTGCCGCTTCTCCTTCTGCCGTGTTACCTGCTCAACCGGCAGTACCATTCACCGCACCAATTATTGCACCTGAACCAAAGTTCGACGACAAGTATCTGAAACACCTTGAGGAAGAATCGAAAAAACAAAGCGAGGAAATCCAAACATTGCGCTCGCAAATAGACCAGTTGCGCCAGCGTGCCGATAAACTCGGCGACCAAAACATGGATCTCAGTACCCAAGTCCAGCGGCTCTCGGATGTAAAGCGCGAGCTGGAAGAATTGCAAACGCAAAAGGATGATTTGTTTGCGATTATTATTCATGACATTAAAAATCCGGCTTCACTTATTAAGAACCTTGTGGACCTGCTGCGGAACTACGATTTGAACTCGCAGGAAACACAAGAGGTGATGCAGGACATTGTGGAAACCACCACAAAGATTGTTTCGCTTTCGCAAGAGTTTTCAAAAATCATGGCTGTGGATTCGGCACAGTTGCAGATTGCGCCATTCGAGACAGATGTGAGTGAGATTATTGAAAGTGTCTGCCGCCGGAATGCAGTCAGCGGTGACAAGAAAGGCATCAAGATTTTCACTGATATTCCCGACACCTTGCCTCATGCGGAATTCGACCCGCAGAAAATAGAAGAAGTGCTCGACAATCTGATTAGTAATGCAATCAAGTTCTCGATGCAAGGCAGCTATGTATATGTCCGTGTGTTGGCGCAGGACACATCCTTCACAATCGAGGTGGAAGACAAAGGATTGGGATTGAGCGAAGACGATGTGAAGAAGGCATTTCAACGAGGCATGAAACTCGGAGCGCGCCCAACGGCAGGCGAGCCAAGCAGCGGCTTGGGATTATGGATTGTAAAGAGATTGGTGGAAGCGCATCACGGCTCGGTTTGGCTTCGCAGCACATTGGGCAAGGGTTCGACATTCGGTATAGTGCTGCCCTTCAAGCAACCGGTGATATAATTCAGCATGGCAGGGTTCATGCAACGGTATCGCACAAAGTTCACATTGACAGTATCTGTTGTGATTCTCGTTTGCATAGCATCGTTCCTTGTGTTTGATACAATTGATTACACAGGGAAATATGCAACGGTTGATTTAGCGCAATACCGTGTGATGGCGCAAGCAGCACCATCGCTTGCTGTTGGTACTGTGCCCGCACCGTTTGCATATAGGATTGCAGCACCGTGGTTCGCAGGAATGCTTTCGCATACCGGTATCCCCGAACCGCTCTCGTTCCGTATTCTGACGCTGCTGTGCATTGCGCTGTTGTTGTACCGCATCGGTATCAACATTCAACAAACCTGCTCAACCACCATAAGCATACTTATGATGTGTTGGCTTGCATTCTCACCCTTCGCATTTGGCTTTTGCATCTTCAATTACTTTCAGTTGTGCGATGTCCTGACGTTGCTACTCTTGCTGCTTGCGCTTGAGTCACTCCGCACGTTTAATCCACTCACCTTTGCTCTTACATCATCACTCGCTGTGCTCACACGCGAACATGCAATGATACTCGTTCTGGTTGTGGTGGTGTGGATGTTCTTACACCGTTCTCAAACGAAGTCAATGCTTCTTGCCATAATGCCGATGCTTGCTGTGTTCATAGTTCTGCGCCTGGTTGTTACGCCATTATCAACCGATTGGTCATTGCTTGGGTCGTTCTTGGATTATCTGCATAAACTCTGGTCGCCAGAAGCATGGTTTCGCGTTGTGATAACGTCGTGGTCGCCCTTTGGTCCGGCAATACTGTTACTGCTCGTTCGCAAAGAGGTTCGCAATCAACTGCTACCCCACGAATGGCTGTTCATTACATTGAATTGCTGTGCTGTGCTCGTTGCCAAAGACACCGAGCGGATGATGCTCCCCGCCTTGCTTGTTCTAACACCTGTGTTTGCGCGGGTGTTGGCAGCCGCAACATTACCTGTTTGGATGATAGTGCTTTTCTTTGCGTGCACCGTTGCCAATGCCATGCATCCGTTGTATGTGCATTGGTCGCCTTTGACAAAAGTTCAATACTACGCACTCAATGCGGGTATGAGTATGGCAGTTGCGTTCTTGGTTACGCGCTTTGTACGATCCGGTAATCACCGTGAAGAGCGAACCATACTTTCATCGTAAATTGAGGCGCGACAGAGAATACTCATTCAGCAGCACTACCCGCTATGGACGGATTTGAAGGTTTGCACGAACGGCAATACAAAGCATTATACGACGATGACGATTCATACATCGGCACACACCAATCTATTGCGTTGCGTGTGGTGATTGCCCTCTGTGCGACACTCGTACTTCTTGGTGTGATTGCAGCGTCGGTGCTTCGGATTCCCCGCCAGTTCACATCACCGTTTGTTTTCAAGAATGATGCGAAGGAACTCTCGCTAAGGTTTGCCGGAGCAATCAGCATTGACACACTCTTTGTAAAGCCCGGGATGAAGGTGCAAAAAGGTCAGCCGCTTATCACAATCACCTCGCCGGAGATTGTTGCACTGATTACGGAATACACAATAGCCAAGAACAATGAGCTTCTCTTTGAGCAAACGGATGTGCCGCTGCGGCTGAATCAAAAATCCACGCTTGCCTTAGAAAAGAAAAAGTATCAAGCGCAGATTGCCGATGCACAGAAAGAGCGCGTCTATAAGGAAGCGGCGAAGAAGTCGGAACTGAAACGCTTAGAAACGGAACTTGCAGCCGCAGTCAAGAATCTTGACGAACTGAAGAAATTGAAAAAGAAGGGCTATGCTGCGGAAATGGAACTCCGCGACGCAGACGTAAAACGCTCGAAGGCACAAGATGCGCTGACCCGCATACGCGATCAATACAACCGCGATATGTCGCAGATTGAAACACGTGTGCAGCAACTTGATGTTGATAGAACGATTACCAATACGAACTCAACGAAAGTGGAATTGGAACTGAGCGGCAAGCGTACACAATTACGGGCTGCCACTCAAACGGCTTACGCAAAACTCCGAAACATGTACGGTGATTTTACGATTGACGGCTCATCGCTTGTTATTCTCTCGCCCGATGCGCTTACCGTAACAACCGTTTATGATAACGACCGGCAAGCCGAAAGCGGCACTATGCTTGTGAAACTGACAAGCGGACTTAGCGGATTATATGCCTCGGCATCATCCACACCCCAGCATATCGGTTCGCTTCGCAACGGGCAAGAGGTCGTCTTGAAGGTGTCGGCATTTCCGCACTATAACTACGGTGTTGTAAAGGCAACCGTATCCAACCTGAGCACAAGTCCGAACGACGAAGGCAACTATCCCTTCGAGGCGCGCATAACTGATGCAGGACAACTCCGACCCTTGCTGCAATCAGGCATGAACGGCGAACTTTCAATCCTTATCGAAGAATATACGCTCTTTGAATATCTCCGACGAAGTTTTCAGCACTCACTCCAGTAACCCCACCGCATAATGACAGAAGCCGAACTCCTTGCCCAACGGCAGCTTGACGCATATAACAAACGCGACATTGATGCATTCGCCGAATGTTATGCCGAGGATATTGAACTCTGCGACCTGCTTACCGGAAATACATTCTGCTCAAGCCGCGAGCAGCTTATCGCCCGCTACGGACCGATGTTTGCAAACCGTCCCAACCTGCATTGCACACTCGTCCGACGGATAGTGTGCGGCAACTTTGCTTATGATGAGGAACATGTCGTCGGGTTGGTTGAGAATACCGTCGTCCACGCAGTAGCCACATACTATGTGAAGGATAACCTCATTCACAAAGCGTGGTTTGTTCGCGCTGAATAACCCGACCGATATGAACTGACATAAGGTGATATGAAGAACCTTGATATTCCCACGCAGCACAACGACTTTTTTGAGCGCGTCTATGACATCGTTCGCATGATTCCACGCGGGCGTGTGACAACGTATGGGTCAATCGCAGGAGCGTTGGGTGCGAAATCATCCTCGCGCATGGTGGGCTGGGCAATGAACGCTTGCCACGGCAGGGCGGATATTCCCGCACACCGCGTTATCAACCGCAACGGCGACCTCACAGGAAAAATGCACTTCGCCACACCAACCCTCATGCGTGAATTGCTCGAAGCTGAGGACATTGAGTTTATTGGCGATGCCGTGAATTTGAAAAAACACCTGTGGCTGCCCGAGAGCATGGAATAGCGTGTTACAACTCCCATTCAATTCCGAATATCGGCAGCAACCCGAATTGTAACTGTCTTCCTTCCTCGTTCTTGTATGAATTCCAATAGACGGACGCAACATTGTTCCGGTTATAGACATTCCAACAACTTAGGAAAACAACTAAACTTGATGACTCAAAGTTAAATCGTTTGTCCACCCTGATATTCAATGAGTGATAGTCGGGCAGACGCGCTTGATTGATAATAGTGACATCTTCAACGCCACTGTTGATGCGTCGTGATTCCGCTGTATTGAATGGTGTGTAGGGCGTGCCTCCGGCATAGATCCACCGTGCGCTTAGCTCGAATGTTTCACTGATTTTGTAACCGCATTCCACACTCAGGGAAAACCTGTTATCATAGACGCGGTTTCTCCATACATTGAGCAAATCCTTGTATTGTGAACGCCAAGCGGCAAACGATGCCATGCCGTAGAGTCCGTTCTTCAACTTCTTTTGAACACTGACCTCAAATCCGTACGACCGTGCAATCCCGTTGTATTGAAGGTTCACTCTGGGAAGAACAATCTCATTACCGTACAGGGATTCATCAAGTAGAAACCGGTACGGTACTGCTGAATCGGTTGGTGCATCCGTATAATGCTTGTAATATGCCTCGGCGCGGAACTGTATGTCTTCATCAAGGAGTGATGTATAGCCAACAACAATATGGGAAGCCCGCAGCCAATCCACTGTCGCATCCTGTTGCATTGCGGCAAGCTGTATCAACGGCAACCGCTGTGCATACATACCGATAGAAAAGCTGAGGCGTGATTGCGGTGTTATGTGTACCTCAAGTGTGCTGCGAGGTTGAACTGCTACATGATTCGACATGCTGAAATAGTCGGCGCGGACACCCGCGTTCCACGTCAGGAATTCAGAGAGCGGATACGATAGTTGCGCGAACCCGCCAACCATTTGTTCCCGAAGTGATGTAACAAATGACGGACCTTGAACAACCACACCTGCCTGATTGCGAACATTCGGATACATATTCTGATAATCGGGAAACAGATACTGCCACTCCCCGCCGAACTCCAACGACACCTGTTTTTCTATTTCAAAATAATGGATGGATCGAAGTGTGAACTGCCGTTCCGTTGAGCGGTTGCGGACAAGTTGCAACGCCGAACCCTGTTCAAAATACTCATCGTCGTACTGCGTTGAGGAGTACGTGAGAGATGTGGTGGAAAACCCTCCGCCCCACACCGATTTCCAGTTCATACCGAGTGTTGATTGCATGGAATACTGGTCTCCGTATATCATCTGTTCGTTCTCACGCGCGGTTGTGCTGTCACTGTAAGATGAGTTGTCGGCTATGACGAATATTGTTTCGAGCGAATTACCCTTACCCGCATCAATACTGATGTTCCCTTGATAATCCCCGTATCGCGGGGCTATACTTGTCCCTGTATTAAACGCCTTGATGACAAGATCAAGGTAGCTGCGCCGCGCCGAGAACAACCATGTGGCGCGGTTCGTGAACAGCGGACCTTCAACCACCGCTCCGTACCCTGCAAAATTCAAATCAAGTTGTGCATGGGTTTGTTCACGCGACCCTTGCCGGAACTCAAGTTCCATTACCGAGGAGAGCGCATTACCGAATTGCGGTGCAAATCCTCCGGCGGAAAATTTCACCGACCTCAGTAAATCAACATTCAGTATTCCTATTGGTCCGCCCGACGCGCCTTGTGTCGGAAAATGGTTGATATTCGGGACGGGGATATTGTTGATGTAAAATGTGTTTTCAACCGGGCTGCCGCCACGGACAATCAAACTATTCTTCGCGTCATTTACTTTGGCAACCGACGGCAACCCTGCAAGCACCCTGCTCACATCGCCGCCGCTTCCGGGCGACCGGCGAATCTCCTCATAGCCGAACTCGACCGTTCCCGCCGACCCGCCTGAACTATTGAAGTAGCCGGACGACACGACAATACTGTCCGTCATAACACTCTGCCCGACCATCGGCATTACCACGTCGTACGTTCTTCCTGGTTTTACGACAACGTCACTGATGATACAGTGCCGGTATCCAATCATAGTAGCCGTAACTGTGTACACCGCCGGCGGAAGTTTGTGGATGATGAACACACCGTCCGCCCCGCTCACTGCGCCTTGCTTCCCGTCACGGACACTTATCCTGACACCCTTTAACGGCATATCTGTCTTTGAATCGCGCACCGTTCCCCGTATGCTTCCTGTTGCACTCTCGGAAGCAGCAACATGGCTCGGTAACAGGACTACAATTACCATACAAAACACCGCATTTAGAACACCGCTCATCGGCTCTGACAATCTTATGTAAAACACGCCGCAAAATTGTCCTCTTCAGAGTAGCGCATTCAATACTGATAAATCAGTAAATTGTCACCGGCAAACCATATACATACCTCAATGACATCGAATCCCATACAAGAGGCGCAAGCCGAGTTTGTCCGTACTATGCAACAACAGACATTCGACGAAAGCAACCTTGACTACTCGGTACTTGACCACCATGCAGCATTCATCAGGCAGTTGGAATTAATTGATGGGAACTATCATGAGATATTCGATATGATGACAATGAGAAAAGCCGTTGTTTCATCACGCCTTCTTGCATTTCTGGGATTTGCAACACAAGAGGAAGCCGACGCAGCCATCGTGCCCGACGATGCGTACCGTATTGTGAAAATCGGCACACACTTCCTGCGGTACGGATATACGGTTGATACTCCAAAACGCAAGCATCTAAAAATGACAAGCGACTACAGGATTCGAAATGCAGAGGGCGAGACCGTTCGATTAACCGAACACCACATACCGCTGGAACTTGATGCGCGGGGAAACTTCTGGCTCATCCTCAGTTCCATTTCCCTCTCGCCCGAACGTGATGTTTCAGTGCCGATGCGTCACAGGTTCACCGATGTGGAAACAGGGATGATGCTCTTGCTGTCGCCAAAGAATGACACACTGATCCAGTCGCCTATCAGTGACCGTGAAGCGGAAGTCCTTGAACTGATAGCACAAGGAAAGTCGAGTAAGCAAATTGCCGGTATGCTGTTCATCAGCACAAACACGGTGAATACACACCGGCAACGTATTATTGAAAAATTAGGGGTGAGCAATACTGCCCAAGCAGTTGATAAATTCAGGAAGTACGTTGCAACCGCTTAGTTCGCAGTTCCCTAACCGATATAATCAAACTTTGTGTATGGACGCAGCGCGTCGGGGATGCGGATGCGACCGTCTTCCGTTTGGTGGTGTTCCAGCATGGCAACCATAATGCGCGATGTCGCCAAGCCGCTTCCGTTCAATGTGTGAACAAACTCCAGCTTGCCCTCGTTGTTGCGGTATTTGATATTGGCGCGGCGGGCTTGGAAGCTCTCGAAGTTCGAGCATGACGATACTTCAAGATACTTCTGTTCGGCGGGCGACCATACTTCGAGGTCGTAGGTTTTCGCACTGTTGAAACTCGTGTCGCCGCTACATAACAGAATCACGCGGTAGGGCAGTTCAAGCAGGCGCAGCAGGTTTTCAACGTCATTCGTCAGCGTTTCCAACTCGTTGTACGAGTCCTCCGGCTTGGTGAACTTCACAAGTTCAACTTTGTTGAACTCATGCACCCGCAAGAATCCGCGCGAATCCTTGCCGTAGCTGCCTGCTTCGCGGCGGAAACACGCCGAATACCCTGCAAACTTTACCGGCAGGTCTTTCTCGTTCAGCACGTCGTCGCGGTAGAAATTCGTCAGCGGCACTTCGGCGGTGGGAATCAGATACAAATCATCATCGGCGCAGCGGTACATATCGTCCTCCATTTTGGGAATCTGCCCCGTGCCGACCATCGAGGCGCGGTTCACCGCAAATGGCGGCATCATTTCCTGATACCCGTGCTGTGCAATATGCGTATCCAAAAACAAATTCAGCATGGCGCGTTCAAGCGTTGCTCCCTTGCCCACATAAAACCCGAACCCGCTACCACTCACCTTTGCGCCGCGCTCAAAATCAAGGATGTTCAACTGCTTGGAAATCTCGACGTGGTTCTTGCGCCACTCCTGCGGAATCTTCTCCACCGTCGAGCGGATTTCCACGTTCTGGCTTGCGTCGCGCCCGACGGGAACGGACTTATGCAGCATATTCGGAATCCGCATCAGGATTGTCTGCATCTCTTCTTCCAGCCCGCGCAGTTGCTCGTCATTCGCTTTAATTGCATCGCCCACCGCACGCATTTCCTCAATCTTGGCGGTTGCATCTTCCTTTGCCTTTTTCAGCGTGGCGATTTCCTCGCTCGTCACATTGCGTTTATTTTTCAGTACGTCGGTTTCGGCAATCAGACGGCGGCGTTCGGCATCCGATTCAATCAGCCGCGCCACATCGGCACGTTCATTTTTATTCGCAGTATTCGCAAGCACAGCATCCGCATTTTCGCGGACGAATTTCATATCAAGCATAACGTATAACAAGTAAATGGTTTTCTAATGGTAACCGTACATCTGTACGCCGCCGCAAAGATACAATGACGCTGTTCCATGCAGAAGTTGGTGGTAACCGGCACCGCACCTTTCCCTTCGCCAAAAACCCCGCTATACCGAAAAGTGCAGTCCTCTTTCAACCAAGCGTTCTTGCGTTATGCTATCAACAAATACCCTCAAAAAAGACACCCACCAGATTTCGCTGAAATCAAACATTTATTTTTTTTCACCCCAAAAAAGTAGTAATAAAGTAGTAACGGACGGGACGAAAAGGTAGATAAGTTTGCCACATAAATACAAGCACCAGTTCAACATTACTTTAATCAAAATGTTAAACTGAAAATAGTGCTTGGTTTTTGAATCCGTAACACCTACGTTTGCTTGTAGAAATAGTCCGGCGTAAAAACCGGATAGTACATTGTAAGCGTTAGT
>JAEUSO010000071.1 GCA_016788605.1 Candidatus Kapaibacterium sp.
ATGCTGATGTTCGGTGTGCGTGTAGGTAAGCGCAGTTATCTCTGCGCTGCGTCGTACCGCGAGGCATTCAACACGCCGATTCCCAACCTGACAAACGAAACCTATCCTAATCTGACGGGCGTGTTTGCCATTGAATACCGCCATGAGGTTATCAGCCGTGTGCATGGAATCGTATCGCTTGGTGCCGGCTCGTCGGCATCGGATTCCACAGTGCTTCGTCGTGGCGGGTATGTGGCGCGGTTTTCGTCCTCGCGTATGTGGATTCCGCACGCATCGCTTGGTGCTGCGTGGACCGGCGACGGCAAGCCGATCAGTTTTGTGATAGAAGGTCGTATTGCCGCACTTGGCAATCCGTACTCCGGCGGCGAATTGATTGTGATTCCGTCCTTCCGCGTGGGTCTGTACTTTACGAATCATTAGAGGGTGGGAGGAGTGGATAATGAATGAATGGGAGTTGTTGCGAGGTGGGACTCATCTCTAAATTTTAACTATTATTATTTCTGTCCTTACGACAGAGGTGCAATACATAGATTTAGCAACGGTATTCATTTAAAGCACAAGGCAAGAGTGGTTGGATGTAAGCGGACTGTGCTTTCCGGCATGAAGAGGTAATGGGCGTAGAGGAAAGGTGCTGTGCCATCATGCAAAAAAGAGGTAAAACAAAAATGCCCGACCGATACTGATGGTGTGCATCAAACCGAGCCGGGCATGACAATAAGCGTTGGTTTAGAATTGCGATACTTTTTTACGCAGGATGTCCACCGATTGGGCAACGGTGCGGTCGGTGTCCAAATAGTTTTCTATCATTTGGATTGAGTGCAACACAGTGGTGTGGTCGCGTCCGCCAAAGTGCGAGCCAATGGTTTTGAGCGACATGTTTGTGAGTTGCTTTGCAATGTACATTGCCACTTGGCGTGCCAGAACAACTTCGTGCTTGCGTGTTTTTCCGGCGAGCAGTTCAATCGGCAGCGAGTAGTACGATGCGACGGTTTCTTTTATCTCTTCCATCGAGAGCGGTTTTTGCGAGTTGCCGCCTGTTACACCACGAACAACTTCACGCGCAAGGTCGAGCGACGGTTCGCGTCCGTCGAGCGAGATTTTTGCGATAAACGAGATGAGGCAGCCCTCGAGTTCGCGCACGCTCGACGACACATGGCGTGCGATGTATTCGATGATGTCGCGCGGGAGTTCCATGCCTTCGTCCATGCTTTTGCGTTGCAGGATTGCCATACGCATTTCGTAATCGGGGGCTTGGATGTCGGCGGTAAGTCCCCATTGGAACCGCGAGATAAGGCGGTCGTCCACGTCGTGGAGTTCTTTGGGCGGTCGGTCGCTGGTAAGAATAAGTTGTTTGCCTGCCTGATGAAGCGCGTTGAATGTGTGGAAGAAGTTGTCTTGTGTTTTTTCCTTGCCGCCGAAGAACTGAATGTCGTCCACGATAAGGCAGTCCACGCTGCGGTAGTATGCGGTGAACTCATTGACTTTATTGTTTTGAATTGCGTTCACATATTCCATCGTGAACCGCTCGCTTGTGGTGTAGAGGATGCGAGCCATGCGGTTCTTTTCAAGAATCCGGTTGCCGATTGCTTGCACAAGGTGCGTTTTCCCTAAGCCGGTGTTGCCATAAAGCACAAGCGGGTTGAAGCGTGTGCGCCCGGGGTTTTCACTGACGGCTTGTGCCGCCGAAAAAGCAAGTTGGTTGCTTTCGCCGTTGATAAAGTTATCGAAGTTGTAGCGCGGGTTCAGGTATGCAGGGAAGTTCTGCACAGGCGGTGCGGCGGGTGCAAAGGGCAGTTGGGCTTGTGTTGTTGCAGCAGCGGGCGATTGACGGAATGCGGGCAACTTAATCGTGCGTTGTTCAAGCGACTCGGTGGTGTTCTCCACCACAACATCGTATTTCAGCCGTGCGTGAATGCCGAGCACTTGATAGACGGTTTTTTGGAGCAACCCGTAGTAGTGTTCTTCAAGCCATTCATAGAAGAACTGGCTAGGCACTTGCACAGTCATCTCGTTATTCTCCCACCGCATTGCGCGGATGGGTTCGAACCACGTTTTGAATACCGGTGCGGAAACGTTATCACGGATGATACCGAGGCATTGCCGCCACAGTGCGTCCACATCGGCATCGTTGACAATGGTTGTATCCGCTGCCTTAAGTGCGGAATCCTGTTCGCTTGCCAAGCGAGCGGAGACACTCTTCGATTGCGCACCCTGCGGAAACAGGTTCAGCGTGTTAATTTTTTTTGCCAAGTTTTTTTCCTTTCGTTATCGTTTGTATGTGTCGGGGTGAGGTATTGCCCATTGGGTGTGCGAAGCGGGTTTGCACGGTGAGTATGCCGTCCCTTTATCAGCATACGTTGGCAATACATCCGACGTTCGGAGTGAATGCGGTGCGAATATCGGAGAGCAATGAAGTTATCCCCAAAGAGAAAATTTCTCCACGTGAAAAAAAACTTCTTGCACAGGTGAATGCTTATGTTGTAATCGGAGAATTATCACTCTTTTGCAAACGCAGGGAATCAAAAAATCCACAACCTTCTTTCACTTTCTTCGTCATGCAGGGTATTTGTGGAAGTAGCTTTGCAGCAGGCGCAGCAGATGCGCCGCCTTACGCGCAGATTCCCGCTACTGTTCTATCCAATAAAACGTGCCAATTCAACTCAACATTGCATGAAATCACTCTTAATTATTCTTCTCGCTTGTGCTGCATCATCACTTGCATACGGTGGCGGCACCGGCTCGCTAACTGTCCAGGGATATTCCGTCACTCTCGACCTTGCAGGTTCGCAAAACGACCTTGTAAAAGTAACGGTCGTGCCACCGCAGATAAGCGGCAGCGAATGCACGTACATCATGCCGCGCTCCGTGCCGGGCACATACTCGAAGGACGACTACGGTCGCTTTGTGATGAATCCGAAAGCGTATTCTTCGACAGGTGCGGAACTGCCCGTTCGCCGCGATGACAACGACATTGTTATCACAGGTACGCCGGTGAAAATAGAGTATTGGGTGCGCGACACATGGGACGATGCCGATGGTGCGGATGTGTTTCAGCCAACGGGCAGCAACATTCAGCAAGACACGAATTTTCTTATCAACACCCACTGCTTCATCGGATACTTCGACGGCTACAAAATGCTGCCATATACGATTACCGTGAACAAGCCGAAAGGGTTTTACGGAGCAACGTCGCTCATCCGCCAAAGCGAGAACGCTACAAGCGATGTCTTTACAGCAAAGAATTATCCGCAGCTTGTGGATAACCCGATGATGTACTGCATACCCGATACGACATCCTTCGTTGAGCGGGGGACGAAAGTGATGGTTGCCATCTATTCGCATAACAAACGCATGACATCCGCCAACGTGGCACGCGACTTAAAGCCCGTTTGCGCCGCACTCGGAAAATTCTTCGGCACGATGCCTGTGGACAGATACACGTTTATCATCTACTTTGCCGGCAGCAACCAAACCAATATCATGTCGCGCATGGCATTCGGCGCATTGGAGCATTCGTATTCATCCTGTTACTTCCTGCCTGAAAGCCGCAAGTCCGACGAACCGAATGAAATGATTCGCTCAACCGCAGCACACGAGTTCCTCCATATCCTTGTGCCTCTCAACCTCCACAGTAAAGAAATTCACGACTTCGACTTCAAGAATCCCGTTATGTCGCAGCACCTTTGGCTCTACGAAGGATGCACCGAATACTTCTCGATGCTCGCCCGCGCGCAGGATAATACCATGACCGAAAAAGAATTCTTCGGCGAGATGAAGCAAAAGATGACGATGGGTAGCATGATGATGAGGGGCAACCCGCTCTCGCTTGTGGAACTCAGCAAAAAAGTACTCGAGCCGTCGTATCAGAAAATCTATCCTGTTATCTATGAGAAAGGTGCAGTCACTGCATTCTTCCTCGACCTGCACATCCGCGAACTCACGCAGCACAAACTCGACCTGCTTGGATTAATACGCACACTCACCGACAAATACGGACCCGATAAACCGTTCGACGACGACGCACTGTTCGGCGAGATAGAGCGCATCGTTCCGGGTGTCACACCGTTCTTCACCAAGTATATCATCGGCAGCGACGCATTACCCTCGACCGACCTGTTTGCAAAAGTGGGGTACTCCTATGCCGACTCGCTCAGTAAAAAAGGTCACACGTTCTCCAACGCCAATTTCTTCTTCTACAACGACATTGAAAACGCAGTGGTGATGAAGACGCGCCGCACCAACGAGTTCGGCATCCAAGACGGCGACACGCTCGTCCGCATTAACGACATCCTTGCAACACCGGAAAATAAAGTCGAACTCATGTCGCGGTTTATCTGGGCACCCAAAAGCGGCGATACTGTCCGGGTATTGGTAAAACGCGGGAATGAAGAACTCACGCTCAAATCCGCACCGCAAGAAAAGTTGCTCACCGTCCGCAATGTTATCGAGAAAGTTGAATCACCCACATCCGAGCAGCAGATGTTTCTCCGCAAACTTTTTCGGAAAGATTGAAAGAAATGAATCACTGTAGCCAATCTGCAATCAGCATTCTCTGATACTATGCACCGTGTAAAATTTCTTTTCGGTAGCTTCTCTGGAATCTTCGGTCTGCTCTATGTGTTCTTCGGCATAGTCGGGTTTCAAGATTCTCTTACGGATTCCGACCGCTATGTTCCGTTCCTGCTTGCGGCTTTGCATCTTGCTATCGGCGGCGTGTTGCTATGGATGAGCCACCGCGACAAAACAAACATCGAGCGGCGCATCGGCGAACGTGTAACCACACTCCTTATGCTACAAACACCAAACATCGCATCCATCATCGCCGAGGAGTTCTCTATCAGCGAGTTCGATGCCAACGAATACGTGAACACACTGATACCCCATCCAACACCTCAAGCACCTGAACAATGATGTACCGAATCCAATACCTGCTTGCACTCATGCTGCTCATCTTTGCAGCACTCTATGTGTTGTTCGGTACTATCGGTTGGGAACACGCCCGCACATTCAACGACAAGGCAATGCCGTTGCTTCTTGCATCCATTCATTGTATTGCCGCAACGTTTCTCCTCTACCACAGCTACCGTACCCGGCGCGCCGAACTCCGCAACGTGAGCAATAGCATACGCACGCTGCTTGCAGTCCAACCGTCGCTCACACCCAAGCAAGTTGCGGAACACACCAAACTCTCGCTTGGCGAAATAACCGAATACCTGACCACAAGTGCAAAAGAGAATAAGTTGGTACTCATCCGCACCGGCACAACAGAAATCGTCCGTGTCTATCCCAAGCACACGCTCAATTAGTATAGAATAATCTGCGCGTTCGCGCGGACGGCACCGAATCGTACAGAAACCCCGCAGCGTCGCCATGCCGGAAAGGGCAGTCATGCTCTACACTTGTCGTAGAAGCAGAGTGTAGAATACCAAGCAAGACATTATCAATTCCAGACAACCTCCCTAAACTTTTCACTATGTGTATTCTTGAATGGAATTTATGTATCTTCCGCATACACAGAGATCGTCTGTGTGAAGAACCACATAGTTCCATACAATAGGGAGCAACTTCATGAAAGCATATCCTGATACTTATCGTACTGTGACGCATGAGTACGATACTCAACGTTCAACATTCTTGTTCCGCCATACATTCAGGCGCAGTATTGAGTTAGGTTTCACGCTTCTTACATTTCCGCTTGTAGGACTGCTGATTGCAGTAATAGCAATTGTGTTGCTGTGTACACAAGGATCACCGGTATTCTACCGGCAACAGCGTCGTGGATTGAATCGCAAAGAATTTACCATTCTGAAATTCAGGACGATGCCGGTCAAACGCGATGAATATGCTGTCCGCACAACTCACAACACGGAGGCAAGTTCGCGGTTTGCAACATTGCTGCGCACAACACATGCTGATGAGCTTCCACAATGGTGGAACATCCTTCGTGGCGACATGCACATTATCGGTCCAAGACCCCTTGCCGTTTCCATGTCGGATGAATGTTGCTCCGCAATACCCGGATTTTCACAACGCTACAGGGTAAAGCCCGGACTAACCGGACTTGCACAACTTCTGCAAGGAGCAACCCATACGTTGGATGATGATGAAATCCGGCTTGTTTATGATTTGTATTATATCCGAAAGCGAAATGTTGTACTGCTACTGCGTATTCTCGTTGCAACTCTTGCGTACTGCACCTTCTTCCCTCAACTTGCTCGCCACTTGCTACTGGAATATGAAGCGGATGTTCGGACATTAAACAGTATGAGAGAGGAATGCAACGGTGAAGTTGCTAACGCTGACAATATATCTTACAGCCGCACCCTGTAGCCGGCGGTGATGCCGTAGGCAAACGCGCTTTCCTCGCTGACAAACGCCTTGAAGTCGGTAAAGAGCGAACTGTGTGCAAAGCAGTTGATGTTCATCCCTACACCAAAATGCACAGACGTAGAGGGGAGGTTCACATCGAAATTCGGCGACCAAAAATCCTGCGTGTGAATAATCGCCCTGCCGTAGCCGATGCCGGTACTCAAGTACGGCGCAAGTGTTTGCTGCACATCGGCAACATCGAAACGGAAGTTGAGCGACACATACCATGCTTCTTTATCGAGTGTGGTGGGAAGCCCGGGCTGAAATGACGAACGATACCAATCGTAGCCAAGCCCAACAAACATTGCACGCTTCTCGAAAAGGCGGTAGTATGCCGCAACGTGCACCGCGCCACCAACATCGAAACGGGTATCGAAGGTGCGCTCCATATCGGAACTGACACCGGCACCGACGGCTATATCGAAACGGTGGGGAAGCGGTTGCTGTGCAGGCAACACGCGGGCGAATCCCCCAAGCATGATAACAACAAGACAAAGTGCCGCCGGACGCATTACTGCTTTGCCCCGCTCTTTTGTAATTTCTCGAAATAGGCGCGGATGAGTTGCTCGTAGTCCTTCGTGTACCCTTGCTGCATCGAGCGCAGAAGGTCTTGCATCGCCTGTTTGCTTTGCACATCGTTCAGGTTCAATGCGCCCGGACTTTTACGATTAACATCAATACCCGCACGCGATTCCCGGGTCTTTTCGTAGTCGCGTTCATTCATCGAGCGCGAGGCATCAAGCAAACGCGAGAGAATTTTATCCTGACGGCGGCGCGTCTCGTCGGTGATATTGCCTGTTTGCATATCCGTCAGAACTTCTTTCATGTCCTGAGCAAGTTTCTCCAAGTTGCCCAACGCTTTTTTATCACCACCTGTTTGCTTTTGCTCGTTGGCAAGTTCTTCAAGTGTTTTTTGCACCTTACCTTGCTGTCCAATCAAACGTCCCATCTCTTGTTGCGACATTCCTTGCCCTTGTCCTTGCCCTTGTCCCTGCCCGCCGTTTTGCTGCATTCCCTGGTTAATCCCTTGCTGCATATTCGCCGCCTGTTGCAAGCGTTGCATGAATCCGCCTTGCCCTTGTCCCGGTTTCTTACCGCCCGGACGTTGTTGATCTCCGGAGCCGTCACCCTCGCCCTCGCCGTCACCCGGATTATTGCCATTCATTTTTTGTAAGGTGGCTTGCATTTGCCCCATGGCGCGGTTCATCGAACCCATTGCCTGTTGCTGTTGCTGACCTGCCATATTTGCGTTGCGTTGCTCCATGCTTTGCTGCGCATTCGACATCTCACGCATGGCATCACCCATTTCTTTACCCATTTCGGGCGTTACCGCGGTGGACTTCTGACCAAGCTGATCCATCCTGTTGGCAAGATTGCCCATTTGCTCCATCAACTTTTGCTGGCGTTGGGCATTCTGACTCATCTTCGCCGAGTTCGCGTCCATCTGCTGCGACTCCTTCATCAGTTGCTCCTGCGCCTTCGATAGCTGCATCATATCGTTCAACGATGCTTGCATTTGCCGCGCAGTTTCTCGTTGCAGGTTCTTCTTCATTTCCTGCTTCATCTTTTTCATGCTTTGGGCGAAGTTCTTCATGTTTTGTTGCGCGTTCTTCATGTTTTGTTGCGCCTTCTCCATTTCGCCCTGCTCTAGATTCTGCTCGCTTTGCTGCATTTGCTTTTCGGTCATCTCCTGGTTCAGTTGTTCCTGCGCCTTCTTCATTTCATCGGCAACGTTTTGCTGTTTGTCCAAGCCGCTTTCCTTCATCATCTTCTGCAACTCGTTCAGCTCTTGCGTCAGTTTCTTGAAGTCGTCTTTCAGCGCGTCCTGTTTCTTTGCAAGCTCCTCGCGGGAATTCTTATCGTTGGGATTGGTATTCTCGGCTTGCTTTTCAAGCTGCTCCTGCTGGCGTTGCAATTCGTCGGCACGCTTGGTCAGTTCATCAACTTTCTGCTCGGTTTGGATGCGTTTCAGCAGTTGCATCGTGCGCTCAATCTGCTTCTTAAAATCATCTTCGTTGAATTTGAAATTTTTCATCGCCTGCTGCATTTGCTCGGGCGACATCTGCTGCATTGCCTGTTGCATTTTCTCCATTTGCTCGCGCAGTTCCTTCGAGTCAATTTTCTGCATCAGCTTTTGCAATTCCATATACTTCTGCATCGTCTCGGGCGAGAGTGCTTTGTTCTCTTCCAACTGCTGCGTCATCTCCTCCAACTTCTGCTGCACGTCCTTGACTTTCTCTTCAATCTGCTGTTGCTGCTTGAGCAGGTCTTCCATTTTCTTCTTGTCCTTCCACTCCGCTTGCATCTGCTTCTGTTTCATCAGGTCGCGTTGTAATTGCTCCATATCCTTTGCCACATCTTCGGCTTTTTTCATCACTTGTTCCAATTCCTTCACCGCATCCTTTTGTGTTTGCTGCGCTTGGCGGAACACTTCGTCGAGCGAGGGCAGGCGGACGGAGAGGGTGGAGGTCTTCGCACTTTTCGGACCGGTAATGCGGTCGTTGTCGAATACCTCAAGATAGAACTCGTAGCGGTCGTCGGGCGAGATGCCGATTTTGTTCAAATCCCAGACGTACGGCACGTCGGCACTTGTTCCCACGTTTGCAAGCGGGATGCTGACGCTCTTGAAATTCTTTTCGGGCATTGCATAGCGCGACTCTGCCAGACGGTATTTAATCAGCAGTTGCGAGAAGCCGTAGTCATCGGTGATTGCAGCGCGTATGGTGAGCAATGCCTCTTTGTTCACATTGGCATCGGTGATTGGCTCTATCATCGAAATCGAAGGGAAACCGTCGGTGGTAACGGTGACGGAATACTTAATGGGATCGGCGTTTGTGCGATTATCGTTGTCGCGGAGTTCAATCCAATACTGTCCCGCACTTATTACGGAAAATCCTGTGCTTGCCTCGCGTCCGTTCACACTCATCGGTAAAAACGACGTGTCGTTTTGCGGTGCACGTTTCGATGTGTCGTCGGCTGCCATTGCGCGTTGGCGCACAAACACAAGGCGAGCGGATTTCAGTTCTTTGTTAGCACTGATGCGGAGGTCGGCACGCGAGCCGGCAAGGCAGGAAATATCGGCGTTCTGTTCGTTAAGTTGCTGCGACGGGAGACCGGTGTAGGATGGCTGCGACACACGACCTTCAAGAGTGCGTACCATTGGTCGGTCGGTGACGCTGACAGTGATAGTATCGGTTGTCACCATTTCGGAATGCCATGGAGATTCGGCAAAAAACGTGATGTTCTTTTTCAATGTTTGTGATTCAAACCGGAATACTCCCGACGAATCACCCGTCAGTGTATAGGCATCGAAATTTTCTTGCTGACCTTCCTTGAGTTGGAGGGTTACATTCTGCGGTGCAATGCCGCTTGCCTTTACGGTAATGGTGACTTTCTCGCCGCGCAAAAGTTCGGACGAGGAAACCGAGAGTTTCAAACCGAACGGTGCCGGAGGAAGATACGAGCGTTTAAAGTTGAGAATGCGTGTTGCCGCCGCGCCAAGCGGAGTGAACGACATCAGCCCGCCACCTGCACCGAGGGCGATCAGAACCAGTATTACTGCGCGCTTTAGTGATTCCTTATTGATGATGACATCGAAGTCCTTCGTCCGTGTTTGCTCATCCACAGTGCCGAATGCAGCAAGTGCAAGTGACGGTGACGAGCCGCCGGCGGATTCAATCATCGGTACAAGTTGCATGGCGTTCAGCAGCATATCGCGCACATCGGAATATGCAGTGCCAACGCGCAGGGCGATTCCCTCGACCGTGGGCTTTGCAGCCGAGAAGACGCGCCGCCAGAGTTCCAATCCGACAAACCACCCGAACGCTGCAACTGTTGTCAATAGCCACAGGGAAAACAGCGCAAGCCGGAAACCCTTCGAGCCGTTGGCAAATGCCTCGATTGTTGCAAAGAGAATGAGGACGGTAACCGAAAGAGCAACCGCAGTAAGAACGCCGCCTGTCAGTGTCAGGCGGGTCTCTTTATTTTTCGTTGCCGTCAGCCGGCTGATGATATTCTGATATGCGGATTGATAGGTGGATGCGTTCATGTGTTCTCGTAGGTGAATGAGTCCGGTGAGGTCGGTTGTCTTTGCTGGTTATTGGATTCTGCCTAACGCATAGACGATAATGTTTGTGCCGATTTTCAGCGCAAGCTCACGGCGGTCGGGCGGGTCGCCGTGTACGTCGGGGTCAGCCCATCCGTCGCTCGGGTTGGTTTCGAATGTGTAATACACACATAGCCGACCTTTGGTAAAAAGTCCGAATCCTTGCGGCGGTTTGTTATCGTGTTCGTGAATCTTCGGCAAGCCGTTCGGGAATTTGAAATGCGCCGAATAGAGCGGATGGTTGAACGGGAGTTCTTGAAACTGTTGGTCAGGGAAGACCTTCTTCATTTCGCGGCGGACGGATTCGTTCATACCGTAGTCGTCGTCTATGTAGAGGAATCCGCCGTTCTCTAAGTATGCACGCAGCCGGCGGACTTCGCCATCGGTCAGGTTCATATTGCCGTGTCCCGTCATGAACAGCAACGGATACGCGAAGATGTTATCAGAAGAAAGATCAACATATTCATATACTGCGCTGACGGCGATGTTCGTATTCTGCCGAACGTATTTCAGCAAGTTCACTTCCGCACTTGGGTCGTTATACCAGTCGCCGCCGCCGTTGTATTTCACACGGGCAAGTTTGATAGCCGAGCCGGTGCTTGCTTGCTGTGCCGCTGCGTCGTTCTGCACAAGGGCAACCACAATCAACAGGTAAAAAGTGTAGTGACGTAAAAGTCGAAACATGGTGTTATCGTTAGTATTGGATTACCGCGTGAATTGAGCGAGGATGACTTTCTTTTCTTCCTGCTCGAACCAAGGAACCGACCTCCACGTAATAAGATGTTCCTCAATGTCGAGATTGGGATAGATTCTCCGCGCATCGGCAATTTCCTCCGTCAAGTCGCCGCCCTTCAGGAAGACATAGCTGCCTTTGGGTTTGAGCAGTTTGAATGTCCACGTCACGAGTTCGGAAATCGGCGCAACCGCACGCGCCATAATGACATCGAACGAGCCGATATATTGCTTGTCGTTCGCCAGTTCCTCCACGCGGATGTTCTTTGCCTCGATACCTTTCAGCCCCGTATGCTTTGCAAACATTTCCGTCATCTTTACTTTTTTCGTAATCGAATCCGTCAGGGTCATTCGCACATCGGGGCGGGCGAGTTTAATGGGAATGCCGGGCAAGCCGCCGCCTGTTCCAATATCAAGGCAGCGTGCATTTTGTCGGATGTCGGCAATGGTAAGCAGTGTAAGCGAATGGATAATGTGGCGCACAAACACATTTTCCTCGTCCCTGCGCGAAATCATGTTCACCTGCTGATTCCAATACACAAGCTCCTTTGCATAGCGAAACAGACCCTCTATTTGGTCTTTATCGAGAATAATACCGTTGGCGGAGCAGAGAGTCCAGAGTTCGAGTGGTTCCATGAAGTCGGGGATTAGTTGAATACGGCTCAAATTTACCGCCCAACGGTGCAGCGGATGCACTAAATTCGTCCGGTTATGGAAGAGAAGAACACCGCACCGCCGCCGAACATTATTACTTCGCTTGTTGCATCCACGCGGAGGAAGGAGCGTGTTAACGTATATGTGGACGGTGAGTTTGCCGTTCAGGTTCACCTTGATATTGTTGCAAAACACGAACTGCGTAAGGGATTGCACGTTGATTCCGCATTGATGGAATCGCTTCGCGACGAGAAACGGACGATGCAGGTAAAGCAACTTGCGCTTGCATACGCCACCTACAAGCCCCGAACCGAAAAACAAGTCCGCACACGGTTGCGCGAGAAAGAATGTGAAGCGGCGGAGATAGATACTGCGGTGGTTTTTCTGCGCGACTTCGGCTATGTGAACGATGCACAATATGCGATACTGTATGTACGCGATGCAGTTCGGCGAAAGCCCGTCTCGGCTGCGAAGTTGCGGCGCGATCTCCGCACAAAAGGCGTGGGTGATGATGAAATTGAGCGTGCACTCCGCGACGAATTTCCTCACGATGAGGTAATGATGTTAGCCCGCACTGCCGCCGATAAGAAACTCCGTGCAGTCAGTTTCAAGCCAATCGAAAAGCAAAAGACATCGGTACGT
>JAEUSO010000072.1 GCA_016788605.1 Candidatus Kapaibacterium sp.
TGCAGGTCAGAACATTTTTACTATACGAATTGGCAGTGTTCCTATCGGGCAGTATTATTTGCGTGTAGTTAGTCATGGCAGAATCCGCACAATTCCTTTCCACATTAATTAAGGATTCATACCATGAAAACCACAATACTCATCGTGATGCTTTTCAGCATCGCAGCATCGCTCGTATCGCAAACTGTTATTGTTCCTCAACCGCTTTCATCGTGGACGTATCTTGGCAGATCACTCAGCTTAGACGATACAACCGTCTTCGCACCCCGAACACTGAACCGCTTTATCTTCGGCTGGCAATGGGCGGGTCCTATGGGTTCAATTAACGACCGCCTGCATGTGAATTTCATGCAAAACGGATGGTCGTTCTCTGACCGTCGTGGAGAACTCTATGGGGTAAGCTATCCCCAGAGTGCAGATACTGTTTATATGGTATGGTCTCCGTTCGGTGTGGCAGGTGTGGAATTTATGTATAGCGGCGGCGACGGCTTGCATTTCGACCCCGTAGCCGACACGGCGTATGGCAACTGCAACGTATATCATCAACAGCAGATAAGCGTGACAGGTGATAGATTCAGCATACTGTCAAGTCGCTCCTGTTCTGCAACCAGGGCGGCTTTTTGTTTTTGGCGTGGGTATTCATTGTAAGCACAACACCACAACTCTTGAGTAAAACAGATTATGCTTTCCGGCATGGTGGGGGTTTTAGGGGTGTAGAGACGTGCCATGGCGCGTCGTTACGGTGCGGTGCCGTAGTTTCTGATGTCGTGTAACAATGATGGGATTTGGGAAACGCAAAAATGAGTACCCATCCTACTCAACAGCACCGTTATTCCCCCGCAATAAATGTCGTCCGGTCTTGTGTCATCCCCTTACCCAAAAGCGCCGCACCAATGATGCCCGCATTGGTGCTGAACTGCGCCAACCGTAATTCCACCTCGTGTGCAATCGTTGGCAATGCGCGGCTGCGGAGTGTGGCAAGCGTTGTGTCGAGGAGCAGCGGATGCGCCTTCGATATGCCGCCGCCCACAACTACAATCCGCATATCAAGCATGGCAAGTGCGCCAGCAATGCCGACTCCAAGCACATATCCCGCACGGCGGAAACATGCTTCCGCGCACGGGTCGCCAGCGGCAGTTGCTTCCGAAATCTGCTCCACATCAAGTTCGTTGCCGTAGGAATGCAACAGTGAATCCGGGTATTCCGCCATCATATGCCGTGCCATGGCAAGCAAACCGGGACGACCCACAAGTTCCTCTAATGTTCCTGCGCGGAATGCACGACCTTCGCTTACCTGTTGGGCGGTGGGCGCATCATTCGCATCAACGATGATATGTCCTATTTCACCCGCACCGCCGCGCTCGCCAGAATAAATCCGCTTGTTGATAATTATGCCGCCGCCAACGCCCGTACCAAGCGTCACATACAGGAAATGCGAAGCCGATGCACCCGCACCGAGTTCGCTCTCGGCAAGCGCGGCAACATTCGCATCGTTATCAATCGCAACCGGAACGGGCAGCGCCGATTGAAGAATATCGCGCAGCGGTACAACGCCCCAGCCCGGCAGGTTCGGCGGATGATGCACCGAGCCGTCGGGATGCACCACCGAAGGAAAACCCACACCAACACTTTGCAGCTTCGGGTACGCCGCAAGGGTTCTACCCATAACCGACTGAATATCCTCAATCAGTGCATCCTTGCCGCGTGCGGCATCGGTCGGGTGTGAATCGCTCCAGAGTAACTCGCCTCCGGCATCAATCACACCCGCCTTGATATTTGTCCCGCCAATGTCAATCCCTGCAAACATGAAACTCCTTGCGTTACCAATCCATGCTTAGTCCGCCACCACAGCCGTACCACTGATACTCACCATCAGCATACTGCCCGACTGACCGATTACCTCGTAATCAAGATCAACGCCCACTACGGCGTTCGCGCCTAATCCCTTTGCATACTCCGTCATTTCCTGCAAGGCGATATCGCGTGCATGGCGCAGTTCCTTCTCGTAGGTTGCCGAGCGACCGCCCACAATATCGCGCACACTTGCAAACAGGTCTTTGAACATATTCGCGCCCATGATTGCCTCGCCCGTAACGATGCCGCAATACTTCGTGATGCGCTTTCCCTCAATCGAGGGTGTTGTCGTGATAATCATCTGTTTCTCCGTGATAAAATTTGTGATGTGCAAAGTACGCAGCACGTTTCCGAAAAGTTCTGAAAAGTTTTAGCGCGTTCGCGCAGCCGGCACCGAACCGTACAGACATGCCACGGCGCGTCTCCCTGCCAGAAAGAAAATCCTTCTCTGCCGGAGAGGGCTGGGGAGAGGTTCCTCAAGCGTTTTGGCGTTATGCTTTCAACAAACACCCTCTGCGGTATGCGTCGTGATACAAATTGAACCCCGATGGGGTGACATGATTTATAGGATTAGACCCGCGTGATAAGATTGAACCCCGACGGGGTGGTGTGATTCCATTCTGATTACCGTTTGACATTGTCTCGATAATCATATCATCTCTTCGGGATTGTTGATGCGACTATATCCTATAATCATCTCAACGTAAGCCGCGTTCTTTCAGTACATCTTCTACATCCTTGTTTATGCTATTTTTTTTGAGGAGCTTGTAGATGAAAATGACGGGAAACAACATTGGGATGAGGAATCCCACATGTTTGTTGGGTGACATGATCCACCCGACAACTCCGAAGATGAGTATTCCTGCAAGAAACCCGATAGCTGTTGCATGAAAGAGTTTCGATTTCTTCAGCTTTTGACTCTCGACGAGCAGTTCTTCGTCAGTCAATTTGTAGAGGTCTTCTTTTTCCATAGTATTTGTTGTTTGATTGGTTTTGGGTTGGAGCGAACCACCACCGACCGCCCGCTCCATTCTGCACGATGAGCGCAGCGAATCTTGCAGAATGTTTTGCAGCTACCCGAAGGGCGGGATTTTTACCACAAAACTTGATTTGAAAAACCGATGTTCCGTTAACTACAAAACTGACTTTGGAACACGAAACCCCGCCTTTTGGGTAGGTGCTGTTATAGCCAGTTTTTCTCATCGTACTATTGTCTTTGTCTGATAAGTTCCGTCTTCATTGAATTCCATAAATCGTATTGGCAGGTCTGTAACTTCAACTCCTATGTCAAACGGATTTTTGTCGGTATAACCACAGTCATTAAAGTCAAACGGGTTGTCTTCATACTCATAAGGAACTTCATTAAACTTACTTCCCATAATTCCCCAAGCGTGGTTAGGTAGTTCAATCCAATTTTCTTTTTCTCTGTCAGCTGTTATGTAGTCCGAAACTTTAAGAGTGTATTTGTCCAGTTTGCAGAGCTGTCCGTCACTGAGTTCTTTAAGTTTATAAAACTCCTTCGCAAATTTCGAAATATCTTCTTTTGTCCCACGAAAACGAACTTTGCTGTCCATGTGAACTATTTCAATACTTGTTGGCACCGTAATTTCAAGGTCGAATTTTTGTCTGCCGAATATTTTGTCGAATAGTGTCATTTTAAAATTGGCTATAATGGAGCGGGCGGTAGGCGAAGTCCGAAGGATTTTGCTTACCGGCGTGTTGTGCGACGGTTCGCGGAGCGAACCCCCGCCGACCGCCCGCTCCATTCTGCAAGATGAGCGCAGCGAATCTTGCAGAACGTTTTCGGGCTTTGCGTTCGGGCGGGTTTCTGAGCACAAAGTTTCAATTTAATACTAAAGTTTATTAGATGCACAAAGCTTTCCCTTTGGGACACGTCAGCCCGCCTGACGCAAAACCCGTGTTATGCCTAGTTTTTTATTTTCAAGTCCTTTTTAATGTCAACGTATTTATACTTCAATTCAATTATCGGTGTCAAATTTTTAATTGCGTTTGGAAGGTAACACTTTTCAATTATTTCTAAATAGTCAGAATAAAGGGCAAACGAGTTCAATGTAAATTCTTTTTCACAGTTTTCATATTGCTCTAATGCCCAATTATAGGTGTCTTCATCAAGTTCAGCATTTTTGTCGAGCAACATTTCTTTGAGTTCTTTTTTCTGTTGCTCATATTGTTTGTCTTTGTCTGCTATAACACGAGATTTGAAATTTCCTGTCGTATCAATAATTTGGTCAATGGTTAAAAACTGTCCTGTTATGTAATTGTATGTAAAGTAGTCTGTCCAAGCTGTGCAATATGCTCCGCAACCTTCAGCACTTATGTTTAACGAAATAAGTCCGTTATTTAAGTAAGTAACTTCAAAGTCAAGATAAATAATTCCATCAGACCATTTAATTAGTGTAGAGTCAGTTGAAAGGTCTGGATATTCATTATTAGTAAAACGGTTTTTCAAGTCGTTATTTATTGCTTTGTCAACTTGCAAATTACCTGTCTTTATCACAGGAAATTTTAGCTTTTCATCTTGAACGTTTGAGAATTTTTCTATTCTAGGAATGAATAAAGTGTCAACGGAAATTTTCTGTCCGAATGAAGTCAGCCAAAAGGTCAAAAGTAATATTGTCGTTACGATTCGTGTCATTTTAAATTAGGCATAACGTTAGGATTGCCGCAAGTTTATTGATTGCGTTACACATAACTTGCGGCAATCTGCCCAATACTGGGTGGATTTGCGAAACTTGTGTAACTCTTCCCCGCAACTTAGCATCTGGGTTGAATTCCGCAAACGGTATTTGTTGATAGCATAACGCAAGAACGCTTGGGTGAAAGCGGACTGCGCTTTCCGGCAGATGGCGGTGGTTAGGGAAGGGGAAAGGCGTGGTGCCGGCTTGCACTAATTTTCTCAACTATTCGGGCGGCGAGCCGATAAGTGCGGGAAAGGATTGAAACCACTCCGATTTTCGGGCTGCCAGTGCGCCCGCTCGCCCCATGGATGTGCGCGAGTACGGTACGGATAACGAACGATTATCACTAACCGACTGCATCCATGCGAACCATCGTCAGGCGAATCATCGCCCGCATTACCGCCCCTGCGCTTGTTGCGCGTTTCGTTGCACTTGTTTCTTTAGCCGCACTGCCGCTGTTGCAGTGGGGCTGCGACCAGTTTCCGGCGACGGTAGTGGCTCCGGTGTTTAATACCGGTTTCGCATTGCCGATGGTGGATACCGCCATCACGCTCGACCAGCTTATCACCGATACGAGTTTTGTGAAGAAGAATGGGAACGGCAACGTGGAGATTGTGCAGGACTTTGCCATACCGGCAATCCGTTTGGGCGATTCGCTTTCCATTTCGAGTATGAATGTGAATTACTCGACCGGCATCAACGGGCAGAAAGACGTTACGGAAAGGTTCACGAATTGGAGTACGATTGTGATACCGGTGCGCCAGCTTGCGCCCGCGCTCCCCGCGCCGCCAAGCCAATCTGTTTTTCCTGAATTTACGTCAAGCATAAACTCAACCATACCAACGCCGAGTGAGGTTGCGTCGGCATCATTCAGTTCTGGCACATTACGGCTGATTGTTGTGAACTCGCTTCCGGTGGATGCCGAGATTATTACGCCCGAAAATCGTACAGAAACTGGTGTGGTAATTAGCACACCGGGCGAGCAGCCGTGGTTTATTCCTGTAACGGGCGAACAGCGGATCGTACCTGCGGGCGGCACTCGCGGCGAGGAAAGCTCGCCGGGCGGTGTCATCCGTGTTGCAATGAACGGAAAGCGTTTAACGCCGCAATCAACAGTAACGATGCGGGTTGCATCGCGGGGGAGCAATGGGAAAAGCGTTGCCTATACGGCACAGAGCGGAGTCACCTGCCGCTTCCGCATGGAGAACCCCGTGATTGACGAATCGGAAATGTCGCTGAACAAGCAAACGATTGAGTGCTCGACCGATGCCAAGCTACCCGACGATATGACCATCAGTTCGGCGGAAGTGGAATCGTTCGTTGCCAAACTCACGCTTCGCAACGATATCGCACTTGCAGGAACGGGAACATTGACCATGCCGCAGCTAATCAATAGCACAACCGGCAAACCGTACACAACCACATTCCGCATCGAGAAGAAGCGCAGTACAACACTGAACCTGACAAGTGGCAACGAGAACTACCGCCTTACCCCCGATGCATTTGATAAACAAAACGGCAACGTGGTGAAAACAATGCGGATGAACATGAGCATACGCACCGATGAGAGCGCAACAAAGGAGCGAGTAACAGGTAATGATGTTCTTGCCGTAACAGGAACAATCGGTCCGGTGAAGTTCCGCAGTGCAGAAGGAACGAACACGCAATCGAAGACCGTTAGGATACAATCAACAACCGACCTTAGCAGCGGGGACTTGGGAACGATAACCATGACCTCGATGAAGATTAGCTCGATGTACCTGACGGCATCGCTTCGCAACGGCTCAACATCAAGCGGAGTTCTTAGCGGCAGCATTATACTCCGCGATAAGAAAGGCGTCGAGCTTGCCGTTCTTCCCCTGAGCGACAGAGCCATACCTGCTTCTACAACGACACAACTTGAATACCGTTTTGACAATGTGACCGTGCGCGAATTTCCGAGCAGTGCCGCTCTCGATGCAGTAATCCGCACAACAAGCGGCGAGAAGTTCACCGTTGGCGAAAACAGCACGATAGACGGTAAGGCAACGATGCGAATCCCGCTTGCCGTGAATATCCAAGGCGGCGCGTACAGCACCACCAGTGCCATTGACATTATGGCTGCAACCGGAGGTGCGGAGAAATCCATCACCACCGCCGACCTGCTTCTTGAATCAAAGAATTGCCTGCCCGCAAACGTCGGCATTCACATCGCCTTCTTCGATGCAAACAAGAAACAACTGTTAGTGCTGCCACATTCGGGCGACGCTATTTCGATACGCGGCGCGGAGAACGGAACTGCGGCGCAATCATTTACGCGCATCACGCTCACCGCCGACGACATCAAGGCGATAACCAACGCCAAGTTCACAACTGTCGCCACGTCATTCTCAAGTCCTACCGACTCAAAACAATTCCGCACGAACGACTTCATCCACCTGAAGTTGAACATGGAATGCAACGCCACCGCACGGTAATCATTACAACAACAATCACTGAAAGAAACGTATGAAAACGATTATCACGATAATGACGATGGCAACAGTTGCGTTGCTTAGCCAACATCTTCTCGCACAAAGCCGCAATGACATTACCGGTATGTCGCTTGGCAGGGCTAATGTTAGCACTGTGAACGGCGTTGATGCGCTGTTCGGCAATCCCGCCAATCTGCAATCGGACGGCACAGCAAGTATTAACATCACGCCTTTCGGCGCAATGGCAGGCAACACGATGTTCTCGCTCGGCGAAATGAACTACTACTTCGGCGGCGTGAAAACAAGTACGGGTCAGGTGCAAGCGCGAACATTGGATGATACACAACGCGATGCGTTTCTTTCGCGTTTTACATCGGGTGTGATTGCAGCGCAAGTAGATGCGGCGCCATTTGCAGTGGCAGTGCGTCTTGACGACGCAAGTAACGCGGGTTTTGCCATGATAACCACCGTGCAATCCAACGCACGCGTGCCGCAAGGTACAGCACAGCTTGCAGCGGGCTATGCGGGCTTCCAACCGCTCTCGATCACAGGTGGCAGCGCATCGGCGTTTGCCTACACGGGCTATCAGCTCTCGTATTCGCGCCGCGTTATGGGCGGAACATCGGGGCAATCGGAATCATCATCATCTCCGGTATTGAACATCGGGGCAAGTGCAAAATTTATACGCGGTGTGTTTGTGGCGGATGCACCCTCGGCGAATACCGTCAGCGTCAATCCGTACGCACCGGCGGGATTCGACAGCACGCGCAACTGGGCGGTGAATATCAATTCCACTGTACGAACCGCCGGATTTCAAAACGACCTGCAACCCGCATCATTCCTCACGGGTGGCTCGGCGGGAACGGGCTTCGGCTTCGATGCAGGTGCCACGCTGCACCTTGGCGGCGAACACAACACAACATTCAGTGCCGCCCTTCTCGACGTTGGCTCGATAGCATGGAACGGAGTTGAAAACACCATCACAGTGCGCGATACCATCAAGGCATTGGCTCAGATGACGCAGCAGTCGCTCGACAGATATTCACCCGTAGCAACGAACGCCACGTTCAGCACGGCTCTGCCTGCCCGGCTCCGAATCGGCGGCTCGATGGTGTTCAGCAATCTTATCAGTCAGGTGCAATCCCTCCGCGTGATGATGGAATACACACAAGGGTTCAACAGCGTCGGCGCAAACTCAACCGTACCGCGTCTTGCCGCCGGAATTGAATTGCAACAAAACGGATTTATCCCCGCACTACGTATGGGTTCGCAAATCGGCGGCATTGAAGGATTTTCATGGTCGGCGGGATTGGGTTGGGTCGTGATGAACTCCGTCTCGCTCGACTTCGCACTCGGCACACTCACACCGGTTATCGCACCCTCCGCATCGCGCTGGGTCGAAGCAGGAATGCGCGTCCGCGTGGACATCTAAGTCACTATTCTCCATATCTCAACGGCACCGCGCCGTCTGTTTTACCCGTAGCGTCTCCATGCCGGAAAGCGCAGTCCACCGCTGCCCGTGCGTTCTTGCGTTTTGCTTCCAAAGAATACCGGCGTGCAAATAACTAACTGCCGTACACTCTAACTACGTTACCTCTCCTTTACTTGCTTAGAGATAATTGTTGAGTAAATTAGAATCACTCAACAATACAAACAAAGCAAGTTGAAAACGCATCATAGGATAATCAACGGAGACAGCAGGCACATATCCGAACTGCCCGACTCATCTGTTCACCTGGCAATCACATCACCGCCCTATTGGCAGCTGAAGGATTACGGTACTGATGATCAAATCGGTTTCCATGAAAGTTACGAGAGCTATATCAACAATTTGAATTTGGTGTGGAAAGAGTGTTACCGCACCCTTCACAACGGATGCAGGTTGTGTATCAATATCGGTGACCAGTTTGCAAGGGCTGTTTATTACGGACGCTATAAGGTTATTCCTATCCGTGAAGAGATTATCAAGTTTTGCGAGACCATCGGTTTTGACTACATGGGTGCGGTCATTTGGCAAAAAGTAACAACATCAAACACAACAGGCGGCGGTGTGCAAATGGGATCGTATCCCTATCCCAGGAACGGGATACTCAAACTCGACTATGAATTTATCCTTGTCTTCAAGAAATTAGGTGAAAGCCCCAAGCCGACAAAGGAACAAAAAGAGTTATCGAAAATGTCAGCCGAAGAATGGAATACATTTTTTGCAGGACATTGGAATTTTGCCGGTGCAAGGCAAAACGGTCATATAGCCATGTTTCCCGAGGAACTGCCCCGACGGCTTATCAGAATGTTTTCTTTTGTCGGAGAAACAGTCCTTGATCCCTTTGCAGGAAGCGGTACAACAGCATTGGCTGCGAAAAACACCGGACGCAATTCAATCGGCGTTGAAATCAACCCTGACTTCATTCCTATAATCAAGGAAAAATTATCAATTCATCAAAAGGACTTGAACGGAACGACCTATGAGTTCACCACTCAAGAACCGCATGGAACGGACTTCACAACAGAGATTCAGCATTTGCCATACATATTCAAAGACCCGCATTCGCTTGATAAGAAAATTGATGTGAAGAAACTACAGTTCGGCTCTAAGCTAGATAAAGACGGTTTGGAAAAACGAGAGGAATTCTATACTGTTAAGGAAGTACTCAGTCCTGAACTTCTACGGTTGAACAACGACTTGACGGTCAAACTTCTTGGTATAAAAGAAGACCCAGTGATTAACGGAAAGGCGACGACATTCCTGATTGAAAAAACCAAAGGAAAACGTGTGTTTCTCCGGTATGATGCGATAAAGCACGACAGTGAAAACAATCTGCTGTGTTATCTCTATTTAGAAAACAAGACGTTCATCAATGCCCATTTGATTAAAAATGGATTGGCACACGTGGATTCTGAAATTGATTTCAAGTACAAGGACAAATTCATTCATCTCTTTAATCAACAGTATGGCTAAACGAGTCGTGAAACGGCATTCCAAAGAGTTTGGTAAAAAGGAAAAAGTACTCAACTATGCCGCACAAACCTACCAACTGTCACGACCAAACAAAGTGGGTGCTGTGATGGCTCTTATACGTGAGTGCCAGCCCTCGACATTTGAAGAATGGGAAGCATGGTATTATCAGAATGCAACGACGAGTGGTAAATCGCCTGAGAAAGTTTCTAAAGAATCGTTGGTTCATCTTGGCGAAAGGTTGTACGAAAAAATTTCAACGATAGTTATTCCAGAGTGGAAAGAAGCATTCAATCAACTGACTCAACAAGATTGCATTGACTACATCATAAATCTTACTATCAATCGCACCTACGACGGTTATGTTCGAGAGAAGTCCGTCATTGAAGACAACCTTGCCAAGACCTTTCCTAACGTTCGCTTTGAGCAAAGTGAACCGTATCAAGATCATGCATTAGATATTGATTATCTCGGGTGGGTGGGTGATAAGGCGTTCGGTATCCAAATCAAACCGGTAACTGCACAATCGAACTTCGGCAATTACTCGCCAGCCCAGCGGATGAAGACCGCGTTCAACCTTTTCACCGATGAGTTCGGCGGAAAAGTGTTTATCGTTTTCAGTGTGCAAGAAACAATTATCAATACTGATGTGGTAGAGAAGATTACCGAGGAAATTAAGCGATTAACAACTTGAATTCGAGATAGGAAATCGAGGCGTAGTTTCGCTTATTCAACTACATTCATAACAAAGAAACAATGCTAACCGAAACAGTGCAACAGATGCGGCGCGATTACACACTTGCCGCCCTCGATGAAGACACCGTTCACCACAACCCGTTCATGCAGTTTGCCGCGTGGTTCCGCGAGGCAACTGATGCAGGTATTGATGAACCAAATGCAATGACACTTGCCACATCTACGCCCGACGGTATTCCGTCGGCGAGAATTGTTCTGCTAAAAGGTGCCGACGAAAACGGCTTTACGTTCTATACCAATTACACAAGCCAAAAGTCGCACGACCTTTTGCTGAATCCCTGTGCTGCACTTCTGTTTTTTTGGGGCGAACTGCAACGTCAGGTTCGCATAAGCGGGCGGGTGGAGAAATGTTCGCGTGAAGAAAGCGAAGCATATTTCCGGTCACGTCCGGCGGAAAGCCGCATCGGCGCCATTGCATCGGCGCAGAGCAGTGTGCTGCAAAACCGCGCTGTGCTGGAAGAACGTTTCCGCGAACTGACGGAACATTACGCAGGCACTGACGATATTCCCATGCCGGACACATGGGGCGGTTGGCGGTTGATTCCCGCATCATTCGAGTTCTGGCAAGGTCGCGCAAGCCGCCTTCACGACCGCTTACACTTTACACTACAAGACGACGGCACATGGATGATTGAACGTCTTTCACCTTAACTCCCGATGACAGTACATTCACTACCGCTCTTGCGAATACACGCGGATTCTGTTGATTCAACAAATGATGCCGTACGCGCCTACTACGACGGCAACCATATTGTTGCATTGAGTGCAGACCTGCAAACAGCAGGGCGGGGCAGAAACGGTAAGCAATGGATTGGTGAGATGGGGAAGAGTGTTGCGTGTTCGGTATTGATTCCAGCCGCTGCATTGCCACACGGATTTCTTCCCCAAGCTGCTGCGGCGCTTGCCATTCATCGCGTAGTGGAACGGTTCGCCGCGAATCCACATAGAGATATTCGCATTAAATATCCTAATGATATTCTTGTTTGCCATGAAGGTACATGGCGCAAGGTCAGCGGCATACTATGCGAGCAGGTGTTTTCCGGCTCGTCGTTGAGTTATTGCATCATCGGTATTGGTGTGAATGTTTTGCGTCAAGAGTTTCCGCCCACAAGCGGTGCGTATCAGCCCGTGTCTATCGAGGAATGGTGTGGTACTTCGCAGAATACCCGTCAGCTTTCCGACGACCTCGTGCTGCTACTTCTTGAAATGCTGTCCGCAAATCCTGCTGATGTTTTCGCTCAATGGTCGAAGCGTCTTGCTCTTGCAAACAAAACATTTACGCTGAATAATGATAACGGAACGTGGCTATTTTCTTCATTGGATACATCCGGAATTTTGCACGTTCGCCGCGACGGTACTGATACGCCGGTTGCAGTGTATGATTCCGACAGCGTTCGATATGACGTTGAGTGACGTGAAGTGCAAGAACGGATTACACAGTGAGGTTCTGCATTTGATGTGCATGGCGGAGTTCATGCTGACTGATAAACCACAGCCAGCCGTAGAGAGTAAGATTGCCTAAGAACGGATGCGGAAATGAATTGGAGCGAAGAATATCATCGGTGAGTTTGCCCGATTGCTCAATCAAGAATGAGCGTGTGGAGGCGATGTCGGCGAGACATGAATCGGGATTGAGGGATTCACTGCGGTCGGGTCGGATTGTTTCAGGTGCTTCCACTTTCTTTTCAACGTTGCCGAGTTTGCGGGTGATGCGTTCACGTTCCGCAAGCAATGTTGCATCATCGGCGGGTTCGTGGTGC
>JAEUSO010000073.1 GCA_016788605.1 Candidatus Kapaibacterium sp.
TGGATGTCGGTTGTGAACTCGACCCATGAACCCTTGAACGGAATAATTCGCGCTGAAAAGATTTTTGTACCGTTAGGGTGGATAGCTTCATCGAAGAATACGCCGGGCGAGCGGTGCAACTGGGAAACAATAACACGCTCAGCACCATTGATGATGAATGTCCCGCGCGGGGTCATCGCCGGAACGTTACCAAGGTACACTTCCTGCTCCACTGCCTCGATGTAGTCCTCGGAACTTGGATCTGCCTTCGATGACAACCGAAGTTTCGCCTTGAGAGTTTTTGCATAGGTCAGTTCACGCTCACGACATTCTTCTTCAGTATATTTTGGTTTTTCCACTGAATACTCAAGGAACTCAAGTTGAAAGAGTTCCGACTGGTCGAGAATAGGAAAGTTGTTGAGAAATGCGCCTTGCAAACCTCTGTGCAAACGTTCGTGCGGCTCAAGTTCGTCCTGCAAAAACTCCCGGTAGGATTCAAGCTGGATATTGAGCAAATCAACATACGGTATGTTCACGCCGCCCTTTGCAAACGAAATACGCTCGCGCAGGCGGATGATGCCATCCTTATCGGTGATTGTCCCTGTATGATTCTTACTCATAACGGTATGATATTGATGTGAGATATAGTGTTTATTAATCGTGTATTCGTGAAACGGATGCCTAAACGATTATCCCGAACAGAATGTGTGCCGCCAGAATGTGTTTGGCGATATGATTGTTAATGTGTGCGGTTTATGCAGTGAGACGGCAAAGTTCTAATGCCGTAATAGCGTATGGGTACAGGCATGCACGGTATGGCAAGACCTGTGATTGCGGGTAGCAATCAAACACAAGTGCGGGATGAATTGTTGTCGGCGCGTAACGATTGAAATCCACCCTTACGAACCCGTTTTGCGGACGAATATCCGCATGGGACTGCAAAGATACGGTTGCAACCACAACAACATATACGGCTGATGGAAAATTTTAGAACCGTAACGCCCAATCTAAAAGAATATCACTCCGATTTTCAGCCCTGCTGATACAACTGTCCCCGTAACCGTGAAATAGTTATCTTCAAAAGGTTCATTCTCAATAAGCGATACAGTACGCCGTGAACGCACATAGCCAGCACCAAGAAACCCTTCCAGTAACAATCTTTTTAAGATAACAACATTGAATCCATAGCAAATTGTTGCACCTACTTGTGTGACCTGTGTGTTCACCTCGCCCCAGCGCAATTCAAAGGCGGGAAACGGTAATTGCGACGTAGGAGTCCATACCCTGTTTTGATAGGCGAGATCGAACGACCGATATACTGCCTGTACACTGATATAATGATTTACGCGGATTAAATCATACAAGCGGTTAATAATTCCAAAGCCATTGTCAAAGTAGATTTTCACTCCGGGAGTCATTCCCCACCCTGAAATGGCAACTGACTTCAATGAAGCGTTAAACACAGCCCTGTCAGCCGCTGTATCTGTCCCTTCATATACTTCAGGAGAAAAAACAACCGCAAATGGTGACTCTGCGAACTTGTATTCTAGATCCAATTTTGCACAGTTCACGGCTGCCTTGAATGGCTGCAATGCGATACTAAACACAGACGAACGGACGACAGTATCGCGCCAATCATGTTCCGCAGCGGATGCTTGCGACCAACTTACAGTTGGCAGCGCTATGTATAACACCACAACTGAGAGAATTATTTTAATACGCATACGCACCGCGCTGCCAAAGTGTGTCATTGCGGTAGCCAAAGTTAGCTATCCCTGTCTGCGATACGGATGTGAACCCATCAGTTCCCGGTATCACGTCAATCCCCTTGAATGGTCGGATGAACCTGAATAGTTGTGTGTTCTGTATTGCACTGATGTCATAAACCTCTACGCCGTCATTGCAGACAATCAAGCGTTTGTCGTTAAGAAGACCCAGCCCTAAGGGTTTTATCAAGGGAACGGATTTCACCAATCGAGGTGATCGCAAATTGGATATATCTATAATGTCCATTTGATTTGTGCCGCGCCAGCACCAATCGCGTCCGGTACTAAGTGTAGCAAACGCATAGTTGTCATTTGCCACAACGGGGTCGCAACTAAATATATGGCGGTAGAGCGATAAGAATTCCGGCTTGGTTCTGTTGGTAATATCATAGATATGCACACCGTCGCTTGCTCCGATAAAGAGTGTGTTCTTCCGGTTGAAGACGGTTTCGATGTTGAAGCCGAGATTCACCGTTGTAACATACGTTGCGGCTCTGCCGGAACAATCAAAAACACGAAGCGAAGTGTTATCTACCGTATAGAGAAAATTATCAACCAAGATAAAGCGTGCAAGCGAGCCGCTTGTCCCGTTGCCCGATGATGCTGTTCGTGTGCCTGACGAATCAGAGCCGAGACATCCTAGTTGTTGCAGACAGATTGCACATACTGAAACAAGAATAAGTGCTTGAACATTTTTCATCGTGTCCATCCTACAATTACTGTATTGGCGGGTGCGTTCTTCGGTTCGTTTTCGGGAGCAATCGGCAGATTGTCAGGTGCGACGAGTTTGGGAAAGACATCACGAAGACGACCGGATATTTTCGGAGCGGCAAGGTCTTCGATATTAATCATAAGCAAGTCACGGCTGTTATCGCAATACAGGATGTTGTCACGAATCACACAGTCGTTTGTTCCATACACGGCTAGATACCCGATGTTTTTGGGCTGCTCCAATACGCTGTTATCTATTACATGGTATCCCTTCCCCGGTTCATTAATCAATAACATAGAACCATACTTATAGATTTTTCCGGCATTGGTGATTTTCTTTGGTCCTCGATAAGCGATGCTGTCCAAATACGACCTGTCAGCGATGATAGGACGATAGGAGCTGTACTGCGGTGGCATGGTGGTCGGGAATCGACCGCCGTCGGGGCAGGCACTAAAGATAAGCGCACTGAGTATCAGAATGGATGATAACAGCAGAGTGCGATTGATATGGGTGGTGGTCATTATATGTCCTTCTGTGGTTGAAGAATTCGCAGCCGAAGATACTGCGATTTTTGTTTGAAACAATGACTGATTTTTTATCCCGGAAGCATATTGGAAAATCCATATTCAGAAAATGAAGAATGTCGTTGCATCTGCAAATGTCAGGTGCGTTTCCCGTTGGTTATCTTTGTCAGCATTGATTGTATCACACACTTGTTGCCATGAAACAACGCACGCATCTCTCGGCAGGAACACTTCAGTCCTATATTCCCTACATTGTGTTTGCCGTAACAACGATGATTTTTTTTAGCGGACATCTGTTCGGGAAAATGTATTTCTGGGATGATTTTGTCGAGCAGGTCTATCCGAACCGTGTATTTGCCGCTCATGGATGGGCTGAGGGCGGCATACCGTTCTGGAATCCGTACTCATTTTGCGGAATGCCTTACATGGCTGATGTTCAGAGCGCACTGTTCTATCCCCCAAACTTTATTGTTGATATGCTTGCCGGTGACGGTGCATATCCCGTCGGTCTCCTTCAGTGGATGCTCATACTGCATTTCTTTATTGCACAGTGCGGTATGTATGTCCTTTGCAGAAACATTGGAACTACATCTGTTGCCGCTATGATTGCTGCAGTCGGGTATGGTTTTTCATCTCCGCTCGCATTACACGCATTCCACCCGATGCAAGTTGAACATCTTGCGTGGCTACCGTTCATCGTCTCGTTCTTCTACACAACACTTACGAAAGGCAGCATCCACTCTATGCTATATGGGGGTTTGCTTCTTGGCATGACGATGCTCTCGGGTTCGCCGCAAATGACATTGTATATCAGCTTCTTTTTGGGTTGCATGGCAGTATGGTTCACGATAAGCGGGCTTATCACAAAGAAGGAATCAACAATAATGACAGTCCGTTCAGGAGCATTTGCCATACTGTCTCTTGTCATTGCCGTCGGTGTGTTTTGTATGCAATATCTTCCCTCGAAGGAGCTTGCCGGAGAATCGGAACGCAGTGAAATGACGTATGAAAAAGCGACGGTCGGCTCGTTGCAATTCAAGCAACTGATTACCGCAGCAGTACCGAAAGCATACGGTCATATCACACCGGAGTCAGGTAATAAAGCACCGTTCTACCTCAGCGACAACGAGTATTATTTGTACTGGGACACAGCGTTTTATGGCGGGATCATTGCGTTCTTTCTCGGTTTGTTTGCATTAATCGCCCTAAGGAAAAACCCAACTGTACTCTTTTTGGGGGTTATGTCACTATTTGCATTCCTTTTTGCACTTGGCTCGAATGGTTTTCTCTATAACTTGTTCTACCAACTCCCGTTCTTCGGGTCGCTTCGTATTCCCGCACGGATGATGTTTGTTTGGACGTTTGGTTTCAGTGTGCTTGCCGCATTTGGGTTCGATGAAGCAGCGCGCCTTGTGAAATCAAAACAGGTACTTATACCCTTATTAGTTGCTGCGTTATTGCCTGTCTTCTTTGCTCTTGGTGTTAGTACGGGGTCATTGGTTGATTTCCCTAATGATGCGATTGAAAAAACTGTTTCATCGTTTGGCACAACGGCATTGTTCACCATTACTGCGGGTTTTGCGATTGTGTTTTCTGTTCATCGTGGCATCCTCTCGCAAACCATGGGAGGGTACGCACTTGTCCTGTTGATATTTATTGACATATCAGTTGCCAATTCATCATTCAACAATGGAAAAATCAATCCAAAAAACGAATATGCACAAACGTATTCTGAGCAGTTACGGCAGATACTTCAACCGCGTGTGCCCGATTCCCTTTTCCGTGTTTCGATGCGTACAACAGGAGCAATGGCATTAAAACGCAATCAGGGTATGACCGACGGCGTGATGCTCTATGAAGGATACAACCAGTTGCTATTAGCCAAGCGACACCCTGCTGTCCCTACGATTTCCGGCATCTATGACATGTTGAGTATTGCTCAAGAGATAAAAGTTGATCCATCAACGCGAAGCGCCGGTTTTGAATACCGCCCATCCCGTTTTCCAATGGCATGGATGACATACCAAGCAACGGTGATTCCCGCCGACCGCGTTAAACAAGCAATGAAAGCCGACTCAACAACCGATTATCACAACGTCACAGTATTGGAAGAAAATCCATCACAATCACTATCTCGCAAAGCATCTGCCGACGTTGTGCATTCCGCAAAAGTCACATCATATTCCAACAATGAGATTGAGTATAGCGTCGAGACCACCGAGCCGGGCATCCTCTGTATGAGCGAGGTCTATTATCCCGCGTGGAAAGCATACATTGACGGCACACCTGCTAAAGTATATCGGGCTAATTACGCCCTCCGCGCTGTGGAAGTTCCTGCGGGCAAACATACGATACAGTTACGCTATGAATCATCGGCGTTTAAGAGCGGAATGCTCATCAGTTTAGGAACGTTTGCATTCTGTGTCTTGACACTTGTTATCATTCAAGTTAGTTCGATGCGATCGAAAGGAACATAAAAAAAGGGTCGGATGTTTTCCGACCCTGTACTAAATCATTTTCTTTGGATTAGCCGAGGTACGTCCGCAGTGCTTTCGAGCGTGAAGCATGACGCAGGCGGCGAATCGCCTTTTCCTTTATTTGACGGACGCGCTCGCGGGTAAGGTTGAACTTCTCTCCGATTTCCTCAAGCGTCAAGCATTGCTTTTCTTCCAATCCGAAATAGAGGCGGATAACTTCCGCTTCACGTTCCGAGAGAGTTTTCAGCACTTGCTGTACTTCAATGCGGAGCGATTCAAGCATCAGGTCGGAGTCAGGCGGCGGCAGCAAGTCGTTCGGCAGAATATCAAGAAGACGGTTGTCTTCACCTTGTACAAACGGCGCATCAACCGAAAGATGCCGTCCCGATATTTTAATCGTTTCAGCGATTTCCGAGATACTCATTTCAAGTTGCTCTGCAAGTTCGGCAGCAGTAGGTTCGCGCTCGTATAACTGCTCCAACTCACTGAACTTTTTACCGATTTTATTTAGTGCTCCGACGCGGTTCAGCGGCAGACGGACAATACGCGATTGCTCGGCAAGTGCTTGAAGAATTGACTGGCGAATCCACCACACGGCATACGAAATGAATTTGAACCCGCGTGTTTCATCGAAACGCTTTGCAGCTTTGATAAGACCGAGGTTACCTTCGTTAATCAAATCGCCGAGCGAGAGACCTTGATTTTGATATTGCTTGGCAACAGAAACCACAAAGCGAAGGTTCGCCTTTACAAGACGTTCGAGTGCCATTTCACCCTCGAATCCTCCGCGCTTAATCGCTTGTGCCAAAACGATTTCATCATCAGCCGTGATAAGGTCAACGCGCCCGATTTCCTGGAGGTACTTGTCAAGCGACTGACTTTCACGGTTTGTATATTGTTTCGTAATTCTCATGAATCTGAATCCGGTAGAATTTACTGTGTATAGTATGTAGATATTAACGCAAGCAGTCGGTAACGAATGGGTTAGCCGATTATTGCCAGCGGGATTTCGAGCCGCGAATATATTGATTCATAACGACGTGTGGCAATCGGAAGCGAAGATTCCATTGCAATCGTGGCACTCATAGCCACCCTGTACCTGTCTTTTATAGAAATACCCGTTTCCGGTTCATCCACCAGTGCGAGATACCGAGCCAGTGAGACACTATAACGCGGGTGGAAACCGAGCGGGCGCAGTGCGGATAGAATACTCATAACTTCCTTTGTTTCATCGTCTGTTTTGCAGGTTTGCAACAGTTCAGCTATTTGTGGAAAACCTGTATAGCAGGTATGTGTGCGAAGTAAGTTGCGGAGAGGAGTATGACCTGCATCATCAAGCAAGTATAAGGCAATAATATCGGTTTCAAGATACAGTCGGGGGTACTTTGCCATAACACTATGCGGTGCGATGAGATACGGAGTGCTGACGAACAGTGCTTTTACGGATAGGTAACTCCGCCATAATATTCAACCGTTCATGGTTCGACATTGCACCCCAACGGGCAACTTCATTTCGCGTGCGGTGGCATCCGGTGCATAATCCGGTGATTTGATCAATTTGGCAAACTTGAATGCATGGTGTCGGGATGGATTTATTCACAGTTTGATTATGTTATTCGTTGTCAATAAGGGCGCGCAGCCGCTGCCCCAGTGGCGATGAACCCTGAACAGAATTCTCTGATTGCAAAGCTGCGGTAACAACCGGATATTCAAGCGATTGAACATTCATTACTCTCTGTATATCATCGTGTCCGTCAATCGAAAGTATGATTGTTGCGCCTGCAAATGTTCGGAGAGTGGCAGTAGCTGCATCACTAACCTCAAGCGTACCGTCGCTGTTGATGATTGCTGTTGTGAGATGGTGTAACGGCACGACTTACTTTCCGGGTTGATTAAGAACAACGGGCGTTCTGAGTAATGCGCGGTATGATGATTGCATCAGCAAATCCGCCGTATTCCTAATAACTCCGTCGTTTTGCATCGCATATTCTGTTTGTATTTGGTCGGTTGTGAATCGCGAGCGAATCTCTTCATCAAGAATTTTTACAATCTCCTTGCCGTGGGTTGCAAAGAGTTTCTTTTGTTCAGCTGCAATCGCTTTTTCCGTTTCGTCAAGATGCTTTACCACATCTGCACTGAATTTCTCGTCATTCAATATTTTTCGTACTTCGCTCAAAGATTTCTGAGCAGGGTTCTCGTACGCGAATTTCTTTTTTTGTGCGAACCGCTCAACATCATCAAGCAGCGACGCAGCCGAGAACTTTTCAGGTAATGACGTGCGTGATGAAGCATACTCGTTTGCAAAACGGAAGAGGACTTCGCGTTGAGAGAGTTGTGATATGAACCCTGCATTTGTATCATCAACAATCGTTGAGTCGGGCGTGATTGCGTTGCCCTCTTTTACTATTCGCTTGTTCAGCGTAAGAAACTGTTGCTGTGTTGAAACAGTTGCCACACCATTGCGTTTTTTTGTGTAGTCAATTTTCTGGATACACCTGCCCGACGGTGTATAGTATTTGGCAGTGGTGATTTTTAATGAATTGTTATACGGCATCGGATAAACTGATTGTACCAGACCCTTTCCGAATGATGGTTCACCGATGACAACACCTCTGTCTAAATCCTGAATACAACCAGCCACAATCTCGCTCGCACTTGCACTATACTTGTTGATGAGAACGGCTAATGGCAGTGATGCTTCGTAGGGAACTGTATTCGATACATACGTTTTGTTTTCCGATGCTCCGCGAGCTTTCGTCGAGACAATTTTGCTGCCAGTCGGAACAAAACACTCACAGATGGAAATAGCCGCATCGAGTAATCCACCCGGATTATCCCGCAGGTCAAGAATAATCCCGTTTAACTGTCCAGTTGAACGAAGCGAATCCAATGCACGGCGAATTTCATCCGCCGATTTACGTGAAAACCGCTCTAACTTAATCACGCCGATATTGTTGGCTGTTTTGCCAATGTATGTTACGCTCTTTACGGAAATGCGCTCACGAGTCAGGTTAAAGACAAGCGTGTCCTTCAGACCGTCGCGTAGAATACGGACTACTGCTTTCGACCCCGGTTCACCGCGTGTGTATTTTTTTAGGTCGCGTGATGTGAAGCGCAGCGTCATTGTGCTGTCTATGGAATACAACCTGTCGCCTATCCGAATACCGTTTGTTTGAGCTGAGTATCCGTCGGTAAGTCCGGTTATCGTCAGCATACTGTCGCGGATGGCAACCGAGATTCCAAAGCCGGTGTACTGCCCTGTCGTCAATGCGTCGAAGTCCTCCGAGCGGGCTTGGTCGAAGAGTTCTGTGTATGGGTCGAGTGTCTCCAACATCCCGTCAATACCGGAACGGATGAACTGCTCCGGCTCAATGTCATCCACATAATTTTCCGAAATCTCGCGGAATACAGAACTAAACAGTTCCAGCGAGCGGTTAATTCGGAAATACACCGATTCCGATCCGGCATAAAAGCCGAACGAAAGAAGCGATACAGCGAGAATACTCACGAAGAGGACGATGCGTTTCATACCATTACTCTATTAATCATTCTGTGCTACACACATTCTATATTGTATCTGTGGCACTAACACATAAACTAAAGGTTTATGTTCCTATCCGTGAAGAATTACATCAAAGCATCCAACAAGTAGTGGCGGACATTGCTGATTGCAATGCGCTGCTGCTGCATCGAATCACGCTCGCGTACTGTTACCGTGCCGTCTTCGAGCGACTGACCATCCACCGTAATGCAATATGGTGTTCCGATTTCGTCCTGGCGGCGGTATCGTCGTCCAACCGCACCTTTATCATCGAACTGCACGGCAAAGTTTTGTTGTAACTCTTTGTAGAGTTTCTCGCCGAGTTCGGGCATTCCCTCGCGGTTCACTAAAGGAAACACCGCTGCCTTCACCGGTGCCAATCGTGGCGAGAAGCGGAGAACCGTACGGGTTTCAGAGCCGCCTTTTTCATCAGTGACGGTTTCCTCGCTGAACGCATTACAGAGGAATGCCATGAACGAGCGCGATGCACCGGCAGATGTTTCAATCACATACGGTACATAACGTTCATTGGTCGAGGCATCAACATATTCCATCTTTTTACCGCTGTATTCCTGATGCCGTTGCAAGTCGAAATCGGTACGCGAATGAATCCCCTCAATCTCGCCCCATCCAAATGGGAACTGATATTCAATATCAACCGCTGCATTCGCATAGTGTGCAAGTTTATCGTGCGGTTTCAATCGAAGTGAATCAGGTTTCATACCAAGTCCGAAAAACCAGTTCAGACGAATTTCCCTCCATTGCTCGAATTGCTGCGCTTCCGTACCCGGCGCAACGAAATACTGCATTTCCATTTGCTCAAATTCGCGCGTGCGGAAGAGAAAGTTCTTCGTGTTGATTTCGTTGCGGAACGCCTTTCCGATTTGGGCAATGCCAAACGGTATTTTCTGGCGCGATGAATCCACGACGTTCTTAAAGTTCACAAAAATTCCTTGAGCAGTTTCGGGACGCAAATAGACGACAGCACTTGTATCCTCAACCGGACCGATGAAGGTCTTGAACATCAAGTTGAAGTTTCGCACTTCCGTCCAATCGGTTGTACCACTGACGGGGTCGGGTATTCCCGCATCCATAATGATGGTGTAATAATCCTCGGGTGATTCCACTTCGCCAAGGCGGCGTTCGATTTCATCGGCTTCAAGATTCTTGTTTTTGTTTCGCAGTCGTGTGATGTAATCCTCGATAAGGTTATCCGCACGGTGTCGGGCTTTGCTCGTTTTATTATCAATCATCGGGTCGGTGAACTGCCCGACGTGACCGCTTGCTTCCCACGTGCGCGGGTGCATGAGAATAGCTGCATCAACGCCTTCAATATCATCGCGGAACGTCATGCTCTTCCACCAAGCGTCTTTCACATTGCGAAGTAACTCAACGCCGAGCGGACCGTAATCCCAACAGCCGTTCAAACCGCCGTAAATCTCGGATGATTGAAAAACGAATCCGCGCCGTTTTGCAAGCGAGATAATTGAATCAAGTGCGTTCTTTTGTGCCATACAGTATTATTCTTTGAGAGTTATGTTCTGTTATTTTGTAACTAACGTATCGGTGGTACTGTTGGTCGCCCTACGCAATAGTAGAGAAAGCCCAACTGCGCCATTTCATGGGGGTCGTACACGTTTCTTCCATCAAAGATGACCTGCGATTGAAGTAACGAGGCAATTCGGTCGAAGTCGGGTCGGCGGAACTCATTCCATTCGGTTACAATGACCAATGCATCAGCGTGATAGAGCGCATCATACATTGTCGTTGCATATTCAATGCTGTCACCGTAGATACGCTTTGAATTCTCTATTGCCTCGGGGTCGTAGGCAATGATTGTTGCGCCATGCTCACGAAGGATATTGATAATCTTGAATGCGGGTGCTTCGCGCACATCGTCGGTGTTCGGTTTGAAGGCAAGCCCCCAAAGCGCAATCCGCTTCCCTTGAACCATTCCACCAAAATGATGTATGATTTTTTGAGCGAAGTGCCTGTGCTGGTCGGCATTCACTTGCTCCACCGCCTCAATAATACGGAGTGGTGTTCCTGCCTCACGGGCGGAATAGACAAGTGCCTTCACATCCTTTGGGAAGCAGCTACCGCCATAGCCAACGCCGGGATAAATAAACCGCTTACCGATGCGCGAATCAGAGCCGATTCCACGACGTACGTTTTCAATATCAACACCGGCTTGCTCGCAATAGACCGAGAGGTCGTTCATAAAACTGATTTTGGTAGCAAGGAATGAGTTGGCAGCGTATTTCGTTACTTCCGCGCTTTTTTCATCCATCACAAAAACAGGATTATTATTGCCATGCACGAACGGTTGATATACGTCCCGCAGAATTGCAGCTACTTCGTCATCGCGTGTGCCGACAACAACACGTTCAGGTTTCATGGTATCATCAACGGCAAAACCTTCGCGGAGGAACTCGGGGTTGCTCGCAACGCGAATATCGCAGCCCGGAGCAACCTCACGCACAACATTCGTTACTTTTTCATACGTCCCAACCGGTACGGTGCTCCGTGTGATGATGATTCGCATCTCGGCGATTGCCTCATCACGGATAATTGTTGCAATCGTTTTTGAAACATCGAGAACGTATTGCAAGTCAGCCGAACCGTCTTCATTGGGCGGTGTGGGCAGGCAGAGGAAGAGCATTGTGCATGACCGAACAGCTTCGGCGAGATTCGTAGTTACGCGCAATCGTTTATCACGTAAGTTGCGCTCGAGCAGAATCTCAAGACCGGGTTCGTAAATCGGCGATTTGCCGCTGCGGATGGTTTCAACTTTCTGTTCATCCACTTCCACACAAAGGACATTATTGCCTACTTCGGCAAAGCATGTTCCCGATACTAATCCGACGTATCCTGTTCCGATGATTCCTATTGAATGAGGCACGATATACGATATAAGTGGTGATAGGGTATGCAGGTCAGTTTGCCATCAGTTTCATGATGACCATAACAAGGATTACCAATGCTGCGAGCATCAGTCCAAGTTTCACTAACTTTTTGATAATGGCAAACACAAGCCCAATAACAAGGACTGCAATAATAATTTGCGCCAGAGGCGGTAACGCCAAAATTGTTTCAATCATACGTCTGGGTAAGAGTGTTCAAGATTACTGCCCGCTCATGAGCGGTGAATTCATAATCGGCGGTTTTGGGAAATCACCTTCTAACGGGCGTATCTCCGCATCCTCGAAGAGTAAGTCGGGTACAGCCACGGTGACTGGCAGATACTGCGCACCGCCAGAGATATAGGGACTTGTAACCGCTGGCGCAAGATAATTATACACGGTTGCTGTTTTGCCGGTAGCAATGATGTCCTTGAACAACGCCGGA
>JAEUSO010000074.1 GCA_016788605.1 Candidatus Kapaibacterium sp.
CAACGATTGCCGCACTGTTCAAACCGATGGCAGGTGTCCATGCGTATGTGTATGTGCCGTTACCACCGCTTGTATATGCTTCCAACTGTACCGCGCCGCCTGTGCACATTGTGCGGTCGTTACCTGCTGTTACGCTTACCGGTGCATTGACCTGCACTGTTACTGAATCAACCGCAACACAACCGCGTGCATCTTGTACGCGAACGGTGTATGTTGTTGTTGATGTCGGGCGTACATTGATTTCCGAAGCGTTGGTGTCGTTCACACCTTTGCCACTCCATGAATACACAACGTCGTTCGAGCCGGTTACTGTTGCTTTTACTGTCAGTGTTTGATTGCCGCATACCGAAACAGGTGCTTCCGCTTTCACGATAACCGGATTTGCCGATGCGCCTGAAGCAGTGTTGATGCGGACTGAGGAAATGATTGCGCCGTTCTCGCCGTTCGATGCACCATAAGGAGTTTGAACGTACGCTGCCGCGTTAGGACCGAGTTCGTAGTTCATACCTGAGCGACCGCCATGTTGGATAACAGTGAGTCCTGTTGGAACTTGGTCTTGTTTGATTAGCACAACGCCAGCCGAGCCACCACCGCCCGGTCCGTGAACATGGCGTGCATCGCCGCCGTTGCCACCGCGAACATCAACTGTCAATGCGTTTGAGATGTTATTAGCATAAAGAAGAACCGAACCGCCTGCACCGCCGCCGCCTGCACCGTCTAACTCAACACGTGCTGCGCTGCCGCCGTTTGCAAGGATTGAACCACCGTTCACATTGATATTGTCTGCGATAATGATAACGATACCGCCGCCGTTACCGCCTGTTGTGTTATAGTTGTCGTTACGGTGACCTGCGCCGCCGCCGCCACCGAAGTACATGCGGGGATTACGCGCGTTGTAGCTCAATCCAAAACCGCCGATACCGCGCGCCTGCTCGTCGTTCTTCACGGGACAGTTACCCCACGCATAACCGCCGAAGCCGCCTGTGAATGCGTTACCGCCGCCGCCGCCGCCTGCATTGTGATTATTACCGCCGCCGCCGCCATTTGCCCATGCACCGCGACCGTTCATAACCGCCGCATCATACCGTGCAACCGCTTCGCCTTTCATTGCGCCTTGCAGCGAACCCGCAGGATATGAATACGCACGCATTCCGCATGTATAGTTCGAGAGTGCCGTTAAGCCGCCGCGAAAACCTTTTGCCTGTGCATTGATAACGCCGTTGATGCTGACTGTGCCGCTTGCTTCAATAACAATGATGCCGCCCGACGCGCCGTCGAATTGCTTTGCCTCAACATTGCCAAGAATGACATCGCTGCCTGTGGCAACTTTTACGAGTTGTACTGTTCCGTTTGTGAAGTCGTAGGTATTGGTAAGTTGTGTGAAAAGCGTGATGCTGTTTCCATTCACGGAAGCGATGGTTGCAAACTCAAACACACCCGATTGACCCGCATTGCCCACAACGCCAAAAAGGTCGTCGTTCGAGCGAAGCACTGTTGCGCCCTGTGTTTGATACACTAACACTCGGTCGCCGGAGCGAAACTCTTTCGCCGAAGTAACGGTAAGGCAGCCGCATTCCGCTGCATAGCCGCTTACGCTTGTGTACTTATTGATAACACCGCTCATGGTTTGAGCTGTTGTGGTAACCGGCGGCAGAATGACAGCCGCGATTGCGAGGGCGAGGGTAACGAATATGTGTTTCATGTTTGCTCCAACAGTTAGTGATTCCTACCGCGCGATTTCCTGTGCGCTCGAAATACGATCTGTGGCAAAGATGCTCCCCGCTCCAACAGGGGTTCTATCAGTATGCCTACGTATTTTTCGCCCATCCGGGCTATTCCTCTACGTAGTTTTTCTCAAAACCTGCGGAATTTGATGGAAATAAAGGATATCTGTCGTGCAAATATCATCTGTCGGCGATTACGTATCAACATTTGAGTGATTATTTATACACAAGCAGCGTTCCTGTCCGGCGAACTCCCGCCTCGATAATTACTATGTAATACATACCGGAAGAAAGTGCCCGGCAATTCACCCGCATCGCCCGCTGACCCGACGGAGCCGCATCTACATCGCAGCGGCGTCCATTCGCATCAAACAGTGCAAACCCGCTAACAAACGCAACATCACATTTGATATACGATTCGCTTACAGCAGGATTTGGAAAACATGTCACATCTATCGGTCGGTTGCTGTCGGTATTGCGTATCAACGGCAGTGAGTCAATCTTATGTGGTAAAATCATAGGACTGAGCAGATGGGGTTGTTCGCCGTACCATTGCTCAAGCAAGGTGCAGTAGATACTTCGGAAGTCAATCGAATAGCGGAGATTGGTATTCGGGTCGAGATGCTCAAGGTCGGGGTCGGTCCCATACACGCCCCCATTGACATTCGTACCAAGCAGAAACACCGGTGCTGCCGCGCCGTGGTCGGTTCCGTTTAATGTGCCGGAAACCCGTCTGCCGAATTCACTATATATGAGTGTCACCACGCGCTTATCCAAACCACGCAGTTCAAGTTCGCGTTGAAACGCATGAATCGGTCCGTCAATCTCGGTCATTCCGCGGTCGTGATGGTATATCATATCGGAATGATTATCGAAGAGCATTGTTGTAGCAATACTGTAGAGCCGCGCTTCCGCCCCGCCGGCAATCAGCCGTACAACGCGGGCAAGGTCGGTGGCTAGTTCGCTGTTCTCCGGATACGCAGCAAGATTCTTTCCTGCTTTTGCTTCCGCCCTCTCGAATGTTTGCAAAAAGCTGTTCGAGGAATTGATGATGGAGCGGATGTACTCTTGCTCAACCGCCGAGGGCGACATTACACCTCTGTTATGTTCGTCGCGGTCGGGAATCGGCACTGGAAATTTATAGGTTGCTGTGTAGTCCTCGTTCTTTGCGCGGGTAAGACGTGTACGCGAGGTTGCAATTTCTATAGCGAAGGGATTTTCGATACGTAGTTTCTCACCTTGTGAATACAGATACTCCACATAGCGACCAATCCATCCCGTTTCATCACGGATTGCCGCATCACTTGCCGATAGCCAAATGTCGGTTGAACGAAAATGCGAGAAATCCTGGTCGGGATAGCCCACGTTCTGAACAATCGCAACTTTGCCTTCGTCATAGAGCGTCTTGAAGAGTTTCAGGTTCGGGTGGAATCCAAGTGAAGGATGGTTACCCAATGGTTGTACCGATTCGGGCGACTTCGACAAATCCGTCATTGAATCGTCGCGCCGGTATTTGTAATACAATGGATTCGTGTACGGTACTAACGTATTCAACCCGTCATTACCGCCGAAGAGCCGGATAAGAACGATAATCGTATCATCGCGCCGCAGCGACTGAACATCACCCAACGGGATGACCGGTTCGGTTGCAAATGCGCTTGTCAGTGTGGTGGCGCTGACAAAGGGAGCCATCATGGTGCTGCGTCCAAGCAGGCGAAGGAGGTCGCGTCGTTTCATAGTGGTCTGCGATTGGTTATCAATTGAACATCAATACAGTTGATACGCTGGATGACTGACGATTTGCTCGAGACAGGCGCGAATGCGTTCCACCGGTTGATGTTTGGGATTGTCAATATCCCATTCGTACAGGGATGCACCTGCGGCAAGAGCGTCATGAATCTTCCTTGCATCAATGTCATTCGGCGATACTGGCAGCAAAGCACGGGTCAGCGCATCAGCCAATCCGGTAAGGTCGGTGTGTTCGGGCAGTTCTTTTGCAAATGCAACAGGATTAAACCAATACGTCATTTTTTCAACGCTGGGGTTTGAGAAATTCTCAAGCCGCCCCAAAACAACATCTGCGGCAAACTTCATCCGTTGCGAAAGAACGGAACTGTTCACCCAATCACGTCCACCTGTCCAACCGCCTACATTCGCCGGAGAGTGCGGGTATTCGCCCCATGAGCGCAGTCGCGGATTCAAATCGCCGGTACGGTTTTGCTTTTTAGCAAAATCAGGGATGTTTGTCAATGAGAATTGCCGCACCATGCCTATCACATATTCTATGTGGCTTTTCTTAAGTACGCCGATGTGTTGCTTGTCGAAAAAGTACCTGCTTCCAAGCAGTTCGCGGATAACGGGCTTGAGTTCCCAGTTATTCTTCAGGAATGATCCGGCAAGGGTACGGACAATCTGCGTATCGGGTGTATCGCTTACGAACCATGTGCAAAGTTTATAGCAAATACGGTAGGCAATCGCCTCCGCCCGTTCGCGGAAAAGGATGTCTATCACATCGAATGTGTTCCACTTCCCTGTCTGCCCCAGATATGTCTTTACGCCGTCGTCGTGCCGTTCGGGTGTATAGAGTGTCTTGCGGCGTTGGTGGTGGTTTGCCTCGTTGATATTATAGTACCATCCCGTAAGCGAACGTGCCGCCTCGCGTATGTCGCGTTGCGTATAGTTCGGTTTTCCATCGGCATCGGTAATGCCGCACGTAAAGAGTTCCATCATTTCGCGGGCGTAGTTTTCATTCAACCGCTCTTTACCGTTTTCAGGATTAAGGTTTTCGTAAAACGAGAGGAAGGTCTGCATCTCTACATCAAGCGTAATCTCGGTGAAGAACTGTTTGAAATTACCCATCGAATTTCTACGCAATACTTCATTGTAGTCCAGCGAGAACTCGGCGAACACGCCGCTGCGTACACAAAAGTGCCGATGCCAGCAAAACCACAGCCGCTCTTGTATCGAAAGCGGTGATTTAACGACGTTCTGCAACTGCCAGATGAAGTATGTATTCAGAAGTCGCATTTTCTCCCAAAACCACGGGGCATAGTCCTTGCCGTCGGCGGGCGGAACAACTTGCGCTTCGGTATTATAGGCGAACTCGTCAATGAATTGCATATCCGGCGACCACGGCGTGAGAAGTGTATCAAGTGTTTGCTCCAAACCCTGCTCTACGGCATTGCGGATTTCAGCATCGCGCACACCGATAACGCAACGGCGGAGCAGATGACCTGCACGGGAATAATCGAACGGGTCGGAAACGGACGGTATGTATTGCTCTATCATTGACACCCCATTTGAAAGTCATGGAACTCAACTGCCACAGTTATTTTATAGCAATATATCTTGAATTGACCCATAGTTTCAAATAAGATTAAGCATCGGCTTGATGTTCATACCCCCCTGTGTACAGCTTATGCATTAATCCGGCAATTCCAATTATTTCATTACGCATCAGTAACTTATTTTAGTCATCACTGTTTATACAGCCAAACGGATAAACGTTATTTGTCCTATTACCAAACACTTATCAATAAAGGGTCGTCCGATGCAGAAATTGCTCCTTATTCCCATTGCACTCCTGTGCATTACCGCTCAACCGCTTATAGCAAACCCCAATGGGCAAAACTTTTCCGTAAAAGGTGGAGGATGCAGTTGCCACTCCAACAACGAATCAAGTACCACAACAACTCTTGTTCAGCCAAGTAAAACAACCGTTAAGCCGGGCGAGCAAATTGACTTTGTTCTTTCGGTTCAAAACGCCACACGCAGTAGGTCGGGGTTTGCATTTTCTGTTACTGATGATGCCTTTGTTGTTGTTGGTACTTTAACGGCTGGAACCGGCACACGCAAACTTGGAACACAACTAACGCATAGTTCAGCAAAATCGTTTTCAGGTACACCACGTGCTGCATCATGGACGTTTTCATGGACAGCTCCAACAACACCCGGTGTTTATACTGTATATTCGGTGGGTAACGCCGCTAATAGCGGATCAAGCGGTGATTGGCGCTACAGCACACCTATTAAAATCACTGTTGAAGACGTACAATCGGTTGAGGATATCGGTGAACTTGACGCACTGTATCCGAACCCTGCAAGCAGTTCGCTGACCGTTCCAATACCCGAAAACATGGCGGGCGGTACGCTGACAATTAAGAGTGCCGACGGACGCACGGTCAATTCGTTCAATGATGTGGAGCAATCGTTTGTCTGGAACACACGTTCCTTCAATGGTGATGCCGTTCCCGCAGGCGTGTATTACTTCATTGTGGATGCAGGCAACCGCCGCCGCACTCAACGTGCTGTCATCATCCGTTAAACACAATCATTCAGTTAGTTTCATCGAACGGGACTGCTTGAAGAAGGCAGTTCCGTTTTTTTTGTTGGGGGAATCGTTAGTTTGGCACACATACAAAAGATGTCCAACAGAATACAAGACACAAAAAGTGAAACCCATGTGTACCATACAATACTACCGTCTATTCCAGCTTTTTACCTTAGTACTTCTGTTGTTTCTCTGTCAGTCCTGTAATACTGATCATAATGGTAAATCAAAAGTGTTTGTGTTTCCCGAAGTGATTGATACTGTACCTCTTGCTGAAGCATACTACTCTCCTCAAATGATGGCATATGCAGTACATAAAGTACTTACTGTTCGGAAGATTGGAACAAAAGCCGACCTCACGGATACATCACCTGATTATCAATACTTGAACTACGAGTTATCCAATTTCCCCAATCAAACCATAGTAAGAAAAGGACTGGAAATACTTGTTGATACAAGCCGGGTGATGACTATTGATATTGATGGTGCTCGGCTTAATAAGCAGACAGCGCAATACATAGATAGCATCTTCTCGTCACACGCAAGGGGAACAGCCGATGCCACCCACTATGTCCGAGGTTATCCAGTTTTTATCGTGAACAGGACTGATAGTACAGTATATTTTGATATATCAGAATTACAAGTTCTTATGATACAAGAAGTATTAGATAGCAGTAAGAATTGGCAACCGATTGAATGTTTTGAAGAACCAATGTGCGCTTCCAGCCACGGTATGCTCGAACTTCGTCCGGGCTATTATGCTATGACAAATACGTTTGCATACAGGGGAACATTTGAAACATGGATACGACTCAAAATGGTTACGCAGCATGGTAATATCTACTCAAAACCGTTCCGAGGCAGCATCAACCCGGTTCAAATTGCAGATTCAGCATTAGTGAGTAGCCGACCCAGAGATTTTTTGATCTTCGATAGAAAGAAAAGCAAGCATTAAGAATATCCCTCCCCCTCCAGACACATGGGCATCCGGCGGGATAGAGGACTATATTAGTTGTTTGCCAGATTGAATTCCTTTGCCACGTCTTCGTAGTTGGCGGGATTTGATTTTATAGCCGCAGCTTTTGGAATTATTACCACTCTGAAATTAAATGCACTAGCCGGCAGTTGGTTAACATATACCGATACCAACCCTTGAGAGATGACCACATTGTAGTTGAATCCGCCGACAGATGTTGGCAAAGCAACCCAACTACCCGGTACTGCTATTGCCTGCATATACACAAGTACCGCACCCGATGACAACACTGCTTGCGTTAGCATAGGTGTTTGCAATGCAACCTGAAAACCACCTAAACCATCATCGGTAAATGTTTGTTGTGCTATGGTCATTGATTGTACATTGGCATTGCCGGCAGGTCCGACCGGTCCGGTGTTTCCTTTGCAACTGTTCAGGTACATTACCAAACAGACAAGCAGAATAACGTGAAGTATGTGTTTCATACATGTATTCCTTTCAATAAATGATAATGATGCGTGTGTATGTTGTTCATTATGCCCATGTTGATTGATGTTGCTCCGCCGCGCTGCGGATGGCGGCGATGTTTGCTTCGAGGTTGCCGGAAAAGATGCCGCTGCCGCTGACGATGATGTTCACACCTGCAGCAACTACCTCCGCCGTGTTGTCGGCTTTCACTCCGCCGTCCACTTCTATCTGAACATGGGTGCAGCCGTGTGCGTCAAGCCAGTCGCGGAGTAAGCGTGCACGCTGAAGCAACGACGGTATGAACGATTGTCCGCCGAATCCCGGATTCACCGACATCAGCAGAATAAAATCGCAATCGGCGGCGGCGGCAAAAGCGTATTCGAGCGGTGTGGAGGGATTCAGCACAATGCCCGCCTTGCATCCGTGACTGCGAATCAATCCAAGTGTACGGTGCAGGTGCTTGCATTCCTCAACGTGAACCGAAATCCAATCAGCTCCGGCGTTGGCAAAGGCAGGGATGTATGCGTCGGGATTCTCTATCATCAGGTGACAGTCGAATATCATGGTGCTGTGCGGACGCAATGCCGCAACAACCATCGGACCGAACGTGATGTTGGGAACGAAATGTCCGTCCATCACATCAAGGTGCAGAACCTCCGCGCCGGCATTCTGGCAACGGAGAACATCATCGCGCAGGTTTGCGAAATCCGCCGAAAGCAGCGAGGGGGCTATGAGAACCGGGTGCTTCATTGTTGTGGTATCTGTCATGGTCAAAGTTTCAGTTCGCTGCGCCATGCAACGCGGTAAAGGTGGTCGAGCCGCTCGTCCACAAGACGGAACAGCGTGTCCTGCGGATAGGTGTAGTTGTTGTCTATCGTTCCTGCCTCGATGTCCATCAAAAGGCGGATGCCTTCCTCGAAACGGGCGATGGGATAGACGTGAAATTCGCCCTTGCGGACGCTCTCGACGATGGAATAATCGAGCATCAAATCGGCAACGTTTTGCACCGGCAGGATAACGCCGTGCGAGCCGTCGAGTCCGCGCTGCCTGCACACATCGTAATAGCCCTTGATTTTTTCATTCACCCCGCCCACGGGTTGAATGTCGCCTTTTTGGTTCACACTTCCGGTGACGGCGATATTTTGTTTAATCGGGATATTGGCTAGCGAAGAAAGCAGCGCGTATATCTCGGCTGCACTTGCGCTGTCGCCGTCCACACCACCGTACGATTGCTCGAACGCAATGCTTGCCGATAGCGCAAGCGGACGGCGTTGGGCAAAGAGTTCGCGGAGCAATCCGGTGATAATCATCACGCCTTTTGTGTGGATGTTGCCGCTGAACTCTGCTTCACGCTCAATGTTCACAATGCCCGCGTTTCCTGCTCCGGTGGTAACGGTTATCCGCGCCGGCTGACCAAACGACACAAGTCCGGTTGAATAGACGGTGAGTCCGTTTATCTGTCCCACGCGGCTGCCGCTTGTGTCAATGAGCAGCGTGCCTTGCTGGATTTGATTCTTGATTTTTTCGTCTTGCAATTCGGTGCGGCGGCGGCGCATGGTGAGTGCCTGCTCCACCGTGGGTCGGTCAATCAGGCGTTTATTATTCGCCCGTGCAAAGTACGCCGCTTCGCGGATGACATCCGCCACCTCGCTGAAATTGATGCTGAGTTTGTTCTTGTCTTCGGTACGCTCTACGCCCCACTCCACAATGGCGGCAACTCCGGTGGGTGATGCGTGTGGCAGTTGTTCTTCAGCGCAGATTTTGGCAACAAAGCGGGCGTAGTTCTGTAGCATCTTTTCGCCACGGTCGGTTTCATAGTCGAACTCCGCCGCAACTTTGAAAATCTTGTTGAAGTCCTCTTCCACTTCGCTCAAAATCGTGTACACATGATAATCACCAAGCATGATAACCTTCACATTGCTTTCGATAAGTTCGGGCTTGAGCGTAGCACCGGTAATCGAAATGCCGTCCTGCGCCTGTATCTCCAAACGTCCGTAGAGCAACAGCCGTTTTAAGCCCTGCCATACGTTTGCATCGGCAACAATATCGCTTGCGTTCACTATCAGATAACCGCCATCGGCGCGCAGCAGCGACCCCGCCTTGATTTGCGTGAAGTCGGTTTTCATAAAACCGTTTTTGTCATACTTCTTTTCCACCGTACCGAAGAGGTTCATGTAGCTGGGTGAAGTTTCCACAACAATCGGCGCTTGGGAGGTCATGGAATTATCTAGAATAACATTCACAGAATAATGCAGAAGTTTTTCAGTAATATTCTGCCCGTTCGTCAGTTCGGTTTCAATACTATCGTCGCTATGGGCAGGCGAAAAGAGTTCGATATTATCTAAGAGGTCGTTCTCAACCTCGTTCAAATATTCAATAATTTTTGCATCGGCGTACCGTGCGCGCTCGTCGAGAAATGCTGCACGGATTGTGGTGGACGATGCCGCTTTATCATGTTCAATCAGCACCTTGCGGAATTCCTGAGCCACGTGCATCGCCTTTCGTGCCATATCAACAAGTCCGTCGCGCAGCGAGATATATTTTTTCTTCAGAGCAAGTGCTTTCTTCTCGGTGAGTTTTCCTTCTTTCACTAATCCGTCCAATGCATCCACCTGCACCGGCGCGCCCTCGATTAAAGGAAATATCTCTTGTTGTGCCGTACCGTCTTCGCCTGTTAATGTGCCAAGTGCAAAACCCGCCGGACGAATCTGTGCATCGAACTCTTCAAGAAGCGATTGCTCCTGAGCGCGATATGTTTTTATCAGTTCGTTGCGGCTTTTGCGGAACTTCGCCTCTTCGAAAAGCTGCGGGATTTTCCGCCGCAGAAGTGCGATGCTTTCATCCATGCGTTTGGCAAATTTCTTTGCTTCGCCCGCCTTGAATTTCAAGAGGCGCGGCATATCGGGATTTTTGAAGTTATTCACATACGCATAGTCGCAGTAGTTTTTGTGGTGGCTTGCCACGCGCTGTAGCACGGATTGAACTGTGGTCATTCGTCCTGTACCGAGCAAACTCATCACGAAGATGTTGTAGCCGCGAGAACTGATTTCCGCACCCATACGGATTGCCTCGATTGCGCGGTGCTGTCCCACGATCCCCTTCAGCGGCTCTAACTCGGCGGTTGATTTGAAAGCGAAGTGCCGGTGGTCGCATTTCCATCGAAGTTGGTCGGGCTTTAGTTCCGCATGATGCGAAACCCTGCGTTTCGGTGCAGAAGCCGCCTTTGCAGCTCCATGTGGTTTACGCGCTGTGCGCTTAGCTACAGTTTTTTTTGTGGTCGTTTTTGCCATGCCGGGGTTGTATGATAATCCGCAAAACCTGTCTGTGCGAATCTACAACCCCAACGGAAGATTCTTTGCTAAATGTTTTCCCTGCGTCCGGCAACTTGCGTCAGCACCGCATCCGAGAGATGTATTACCTCGCTTCTCATGGCAAATTCCGTAGTTTTGCGCCCACCAATTATACACTCGCCGCCCGTACGGACGGCATCTTATGACCGATACACACGACGCAGCAGAACAACCGGAACAGCAGGAAATGGGATTCTTCGACCACTTGGGCGAACTCCGCACGTGCATTCTCCGCTCGGTTGTCGGCATGATTATCGGCAGCATTCTTTGCGGGTATTTCATCAACGAAATCATGAACGCGCTTCTGTTGCATCCCGCCACCGCCGCCAATGTTAAACTCCAAAACCTCCGCCCGTTCGGTCAGGCGTTCCTCTACTTCAAGGTGATTGTCACTGCTGGTGTGATTGTTTCCACGCCCTATACCATTTGGAATCTGTGGACGTTTGTTGCGCCCGGACTCTACGACACCGAGCGTTCGTGGGCGCGTTCGATTACCCTCTTTACCACGTTCTGTTTTGCGTGCGGGCTTGCCTTCGCCTACTTCGTGATGATTCCTAACATGATGTCGTTCACCAATTCATTCGGCACGGCGCAAATCGAAAACAATATTGATGTGAACGAATACTTCGGATTCCTGACCACAACACTGCTCTCGGCGGGACTCATCTTTGAACTACCGATGATAAGTTTTGTGTTGACGCGCATGGGAATCATCAGCCCCGAGTTCCTTCGCAAATACCGCCGTCATTCGATTATCATCATTCTGATTGTAGCGGCAATCCTTACCCCCACGCCCGATCCCATCAACCAACTCTTTATGGCGGTTCCGCTGTATATCCTGTTTGAGATTAGCATCGTCGTCTCGAGTATCACCAAGCGCAAGCAGGTTCGCGCGTAACACATCACCCCACTCCGCTCACCCACTATGAACAACGCCAACATCAATACGCCGATTCAGCATCACCTCGACGATTTCAACATCTACTTCCGCGAGCGCATGAAATCCAACGTGTCGTTGCTCGACACCGTTATCCGCTACATTCTGAAAAGCCGTGGCAAGCAGGTTCGTCCCGCACTTGTGTTTCTTAGTGCCGAGCTTTGCGGCGGCATCTCTGAGCGCACCTACGTCGGCGCATCCATGGTCGAACTTCTGCATACCGCCACCCTTGTCCACGACGACGTGGTGGACCAAGCGGAAGAGCGGCGCGGTTTTGCAAGCATCAACGCCGTCTGGAAAAATAAAGTCGCGGTTCTTGTGGGCGATTTCCTTCTCTCGCGCGGGCTGCTTACCGCCGTCGAACACGAAGAATACCAATTCCTCAGCATCACAAGCAACGCCGTCCGCCGCATGAGCGAAGGCGAACTGCTGCAAATCCAAAAGTC
>JAEUSO010000075.1 GCA_016788605.1 Candidatus Kapaibacterium sp.
ACGCCACTTACGCATATTCTGCCTGCTTACAAACTTCACGTGAAGTGTATTCGCATCCGAGTTATAGGTCTCGACTAACATGCCAAACGAGTAGGCAATCGCATAGAGCATTTCAAGGAAGTTGCCCGCCGCTTGGAGCGACATCTTTTCTTCGTCTTTGAGTGGTGCGAACATGCGCCAATGCACAAACAACTGCTCATCGGCAACTGTGCTGAATATGTCAAGCGAACGCTTACCGGTAAGGTCGTGTTTCAGGGCATCAGTAGCAACGATACTACCGAACCCTTTGCCAATCGAGGACTCCCAATCATCACCTGTAAGAAACACCAACTCATTCAATCCCAAGCGTCCGGCACTGTCGTGATTATAGTTTGATGCAGTAGGATTGTTTGGTAGGGATGGAACGAACTCGAAATCAAAATCAAAATCATCGAATACAACCGAGTATCCGGTAACTCCTGTGTTAGTGAGTCCGATTGCGAACTGGTCGCGCAACTTTACAAGAGCCGCACCGAAATTCACGAGTTCGTTATACACACCTTTGCGTTCTACACTTGTGCCACTTGGAGTGTGGTGATACCAACCCAACCGGTCGCTGACATTGGCTGTTTTCCATGTGCTGTCAATCGCCGGAATGATTGTCGTGCCGCCGTTCTTCTTGCCATCCACCAATTCCTTTGGTGTGAATTGATTCAGCACTGCATCGCCGAAGGTAATTGCACGTGCCTGCCATTCGCGTCGGGGATTCGGGCTTGCGCTATATGTCGCGCCGCTCCATCGAACCGCCTGCGACTTCATATCCGGTTGCAGCACTCCGAGCATATCTGCGGTGGCGGCGCTGCATACAACAGTTGGTTCGTTCAGATTGATAAACACACCGACGAAAACACGAACGGAAGCATCACGCGCAGAGTAGAAGAGGTCGAATGCCGCTTGCTCGGCTGTTGTGGTAATGAGGTATTCATTACATACTATTTGCTGTTCATCTTGGGCTGACACACCTGCTGCAAGTTCCAAGTCCTTCTTGCTCGACTTCAACTCGAAAATGGAAACATTCTCAACACCTGTTGTGGCAAAGAGTCCGGCATAAGTATCGCTGAGCGCAAACACCACACGTACATCACCGATGCCGTGTTCGTAGTGTGTTTGTATGCAGTGATACGTAGCCATTGAGTGTTGTTGAATTGAAATACAAACGCCCCGCAACGGCACGGGCTATTACGGGGCGCAAGGTTGTGGTGTGTTGGGTGAGTGCCGCTTACGGCTTCGGTACGATCTGACCGTTTTGCAATGCTGTCACATCATCGGCTGTGAATAAACGTCCGGTGACGAGGTTGATTTCCGTTTCGCCTACGGGAGTGATGACACCTGTGCTGCCTGTCGTTGCAACAGCAGTGTTTAATGAGCTGTGCGTGACGGTTGATTTCCACACAGTTTGCGATCCTTTTATTTTCACCGTAAGTACGTTCTCACCATTTGCCGCTGTGCTGCGACTAACTTCCGTAACCTTACCTTGAATCGCCTCGAAACCGCTGTCTGCGTTGTTCTGGTCGTAGCCAATACCAACGAGAAACACAGCAACATTTCCGGCTTTCTCCATCGCACGATAGTAGTTCAACGCAACTACGGTGTCGTCAATAATGATGAGTTCGTACTCGTCGGTCACGCTGCTCGATGCAGAATCAACTGCACCTACAAGCGATACCTTCTTCACCTTTTTCGGCGCAGTCAGTGTTATACCGCTACCGGTTGTAATCTCAACATTCTCGCCCTCGGCGGCTGATGCCTCTTGCGATTTGTACGTGGGCTTGCATACGCCTACGTATGTGTGCGGCTTCACTGTGCCGAATGCCGTGACTTTGCCTTTATCCGCGCCACTACTGGCTACTGTGCAGGGGATTGTCACGATGAACCCGCCCGCATTGATTAAAACTGTTCCTACTGCCATTGCTGCTGTAAATGTTAGTTAAACCTTCTGTAAATCGTCGTTATGGTATCACTGCATGGTGCGGCTCTTCGCCTGCAAACATCACGGTTGTATGTGCTATACTGTTCTGTGCCGATAGCGACCCGAACGTTCGCGCTATTGTTGAGCTATGCCAGAGCGAGAGCGAGATAGTGTCAGTCGTTCCGTTGCAATAGATACCGTAGGTGAGGTGCGTGGTGCAAATGTCATGCAGTGTTCCGTTGATGCACTCGTTTGTACATTCTACGTTTGCGTCAAGACCACGGGCGGCGGTTGCAACCGACGGTGCAAGAGTTACCGTGTACGGTACTGCGCTTGCAGAGTAGATGAAGTCGCGCCGCTGATGATGGATAAGGTAGAATCCTTTTACTCGCGGACGCAAGACAAACGCAGGCGAGAGCGAGACGACCTCGACAATACTATCCTTAACTATCCGGGCGTTTTGATGCGAGACCAATCCGGTAGCTCCGGCATTTACCGTGAACTCGACATTGCCCGTGAATTGACCGACGTAACCAACCCGGGGCGGAACATCATCGGGCGCAAGCAAACCTGCAATCGTGCGACCGAGCGAGTCGAGCTTGAGCAGTTTCATCTGGGTGCAGGGATGTAGTCAAAGTCCACCGGCTCTTCAGCGTCGTAAAACCTTATCCGGATTTTTGCGCCGTCACGGAGCGATATAGTATCTGTCTCGAAGAGCAGGTCATTCGTGTACAGCACTGCATCGCTCCGCGTGTAGCGCCTGCGGATGGTTCTCTTGGGTGCATCCGCTATGGTTACACAACTGTCTTTACACGCAGCAGTTGTTACGCCTGATTTATCATGTGGTATTGGTGCAAGCGGATTGAGTACAAACGCCATAATCTGCACCGTAACCTTAACCCGCTCTTGCTGCTCATTGGACTGCTTCTGATACCACCACACACCAAGCGAGGATAGTCCCGCAAAAACAAGAAGCCACAAGACCAAAAGAATATTGCCAGTGTTGGTCATTAGTCGAGCTGTTGGTATGCCAGAAACGAACCTGCGCGCACAACGGTGGCTTGAGCGTCAGGGGTATCTTGAGTCCATCTGAATTTAAAGAGTCCGCCGGTTACGCCGCAGCGAAACACGAAGCGTGCATTGTACGTGCGATACACAGGATTGCCCGTACCTGGATATAGCTGCATGTTTTGGTTGCCTGATGCCGATGCGCGAATCTGCTTAAGCGCAGATCCAACAAATGTTGTATCCACCGATGTCCCCGACGGTGCCGAGAAATCAGCACTCATGCCGCCAGCTCCAACACCACACGCACTTACAATGCAGACATCAATATTGTACAACTTGTTTGCGACCATCGTGAATTGTAAATGATCGTCGTCTTGAAGCGTTGTCGAACTTTGCACACTTTCGTCTGCGGTTTTGAAAACGTAAGTCATACCACCCGCATTTAATGTGGTCGGAACCCAAGCCGTGCCGTTCCAAATAAGTACTTGACCCGTGGTTGGGTTGGCGGGCATATCCATTTTCGACGCAATCTCCGTTACGAGGTCACGGATTACGTCCGGGTGAGTGATGTCTTGTTTAAGGCGAGCAAGGAGTTGTTCGTAATTCATAGTACTTTGATATAATGATTAACTGCGGCGATAGTGTTTGCGGAGTGCTGCACGAAGCAAAACCAAAAACAGGCAACCAAGCACGATGATGGTAAGCAACTCGGTCAGTTTTTCGGATATATGAGCAAAGAGCGACTTCCTTTCGGCAACCTGCTCAAGTGTTGCTATGCGTTCGCGCAGCTGCTTGGTAGTTGTATCCGCAACCGGAACACGGATGGAGTCACGCGGGATATTCAGAACAAACGAGTTCTGCGCGGGATAGTAGCGAACAAGCGGCTGCTGGTGACGCGGCGAGTAGCCGGATATAATAGTGCCGGTTTGTGAAGTGTCGCGGCGTGTGATGACAAGTGTGTCACGATACTCCGGCACCGGCACAGTAACAATTCTCTCTCGCACGATAACCGAATCAACCTCGCGGATTCTCGTGTCGGCATTGCGCTGCACAGTTGTCGTGCATGATTGCATCAGCATCACAAGCGCACTACCATAAACCGTTAGGATGATTCGCATTGACTACCCTCGTTCAGGGATTCGGATATAGGCAACTGCATCTCGCGGATGTCGCCACCTCTCGGCAACTTTATCGCCATTGCGCGAGCCACCAGTGTTTGTGTTGCCCTCAATGCTTCGGACTTCACTGTCGCTTCGCTGATACTGCACAGTGTATTGATGTCCGTTCCATAGCGAGCCGATGTCAGAGTCGCCATATCTTCGACCGGATTTCATGCAGCCGATGTCGCCAGTGATGAGTTCGGGGCTTCCATACTTCGGCACTTTAATGACAGATAGTCCGCTTCCGTAACTTGCTGAATAAGCCAGCATTCGTGATACAGACCCGGTGCGTGGTAATGGGTTTTCAATGCCTGTTGTTTGCTCTGTTTCTTCCGCTGTGCCGTACGTGAATGTAGCACACCAGTACGAGCGCAATGGAACTCCTGCGAGCTTTGCCCAACGGTCAATGTTCGTCGAGCTGTTCACAGAGGTTTCGCGCTCGCCGATGTAGCGGCGCATTGTGGTTACGAGTTCAACTGCGAACTGCGATGGTTGCACCGACTGAGCGACACGGTGAGATTGCGATACAGATGCTACGGCTGCCTTAGCGGGCGATACAGAGAGCGGTGGCGATGAATATGCTGCCAGTGAACACAGCGACAGCAACAGGATTACGAGATATTGTCTCATAGGTGTTAAACCTTCTTCCTTGAAAATAGAGTGTGATTAAACCGATGCAGAGCCACAGCGTGGATACGTCGGCACATTTACTGATAAATACAACCCAATCGGTGCGGGCAAGCGACAGTGTTGATACCAGCAACAGCAGGGTTGTGAGTGCTGTGATGCTGAACACTGCGTTGAGCGAGAGAGAGATGTTACGCTTGAACATTGTCGAGATTGATAGTAACTGAATAACTGATGATGTAGCACCACACGCCATTCTTTTGATTGTAGAACCGCGTTCCGTCCCATTGAAGCGGCGTTGCTGCTCCGGCAATTCGACGGGCATCTAATGCGTTGCGAATTGCTTGCAGAAATCCGAACACGCCCGACTCACCATTGTAGAAACGTGCAAAGAGCATCACATCAAAGCTGTTTCTTTCGCGGAGCTTGCTGTCAGCTACTGCATCGCTACCAGTGTAATGCAAAAGCACATCGGCACTTGCAGCGCGAGGTGTCCACTTGTCGTAATTGTCAAGCATCATCTGAACGTCTGCATTTAGCGGTGTGGCGGAGAGCTTCTCTGTGAGTACGCTTACTACTTCTTCAAGCAGTCCTTTCGTCGTCATTGCGGCATTGCATCAATACGGTTGATAAGTCCGGGCTTGCGCGTCCATCCTGTGATACCGCCGTCCGGCGAGGACTCCTCCTGCACTTCCTGAACGAGCTTCTGCAACTGTCCGAGAGCGCGAGTGAACTTCTCGTCGTGCGCCTTCGGTACTTCGCCGCCACGCCGCCCGAACAAACGATACACTGCGATGTCCACCGCAATGGTCTTCAGCGTTATGGTTGAAGCCGGAACGGGTTTGCCTACGTTGTTATAGGCAGTTGCGATTACATCAACAGCACTGGCTATTGCAGCGGCGACACGTGCATCCCGTTGCGGGTCATTCGGTATGTCGCTTGCAAGCTGATAGATCTCGCTGCGAGGTATGCCAAGCGTGTCTATGTCGTCGAGTGTAATCACAAATCAAACCTGAATTAAACGCCTCTTAAAATCGGGACTGCGCCCCCAGACGCAGCCCCTTTCACAACTCACGGAGTAGTATTATGTGTGAGTGCAATTAGCAAACAGTGGCAGAGACAGTTGCCTCTACATCCACGAATACAGGCAATGGCGAGGACTTCACCCAAACATTCACACCACTTGGGTCGTCGCTTGGTTTTTCCTTACTGAAGAACGGCATGAGTGACACCGCATCATTATCGAACACCGAACCCCAGTGCATTCGCTTCTCGGATGCAGTCGCATGAAGTATAGCCGACTTAGGATCTATAAACGCAGCTGCATCAGATGTACCGGGAACGATGTACTGCTCGCTACGTTCATAAACATCCAACCCTGCATAGCGACCCAAATAGTCGAGTCCTTCAATCGTAAGAGCGCCGGCGCGGTAGTTGTTGTTATTCAGCTGTTTCATGACGGATGCATCATCAAGGAATGCGTCCGCCGCCTCAGATCCAAGCAACATCACATTAGCAGAGTAACCCGTTGCGCTGGAGATTACCCGTTTCCATGCGCGAATATCCTTTGCTATTTGAGCAGCCGACTGACCCCAACGTGCAGTGCCTGTTTTAACCGGCTTGTTTGCGGTAGGCATTCCCAAGTCGATTTTGTAATTGACATTGTCGCCGCTTACATCCATTGAACCATAGAGCAGTTGTGCAATCATGAGTTCAATGCGATTCTCGATCATACTGCGAAGATCAAATTGCATTTCTGCAATTTTTTCATTTCGGAAACCCGAAAGCGACATCCCTTCCGGCAGAATCGGGTTCTGTCCCAACACGCGGTCTAATTGCAAATCAATCGTGGCAATAAATTCCACGAGATTGATGTGAGGTAGTTCATACGTGTTGGTTTGAAAACCCTTACGGCTCACACGCTTCGACTGGTCGTAGTACGAGCAGAACGGAGCAATACGCCGACCTCCGCGCTTCACGTCAAACTGCACCGTTTTCGTGGGTATGAATTTATACGTTTGCGGTGGGAAAAAGAGATTCTGCAACACACGTGCAGGCGGTGTCATGGCATTGACCGCACGGGTCATTGTCGTTACGGTTGGCATTAGTAGGACTCCTTCACAAAGAGGTTCAACAAGCGGAGCGGAGTTTCAAGAGCGTCGGTATATCCGGTAAGTCCGGTGCGGAGCAGATTTGCTGCCGTGATAATGGTAGCGGGTGTGTCTGCGGATGTGGCGTTGGTGTCCTCAGCGAGTACACCAACAATATCGTGCGGCTGTGCGGCATTGTATGCAACACACTTGTTGTTGCCCGCCGCAACGGTAATGGTGAATGCATCACCGAGCGCAAAATCGGTTGTGCTGTCATTGATGGTGAGTCCTGCAAGATGCGAACCCGTAAATGCAACACCAACGCGGACGTGTCCTGCGTGTTCGCCGTTTGGCGCGACGATAGCAAACAGACCGCCATTCGTTGCAGTGGCGATACACGTGACGCGATATGTCCCCGGTACCGCACGTGCGCCTGCCGTGATAGTACCTGTCACCGTGCCGTTGCCAGTATTACCTGCAACAGCCGCCGGTGCTGCGATTGCTCCTACGCGAGGAACAGCCACGATTTGACCGGCTACAAGATTCTGTCCCGATGCAACCGTCATTCCTTTGGTTTGCTTCGGGAATCCGCCTGCGTCAATGTCCTTAACGGGATTCTGCGTCACCGTTAGTCCGTCAGCCATGATTAACTCCTGATAAAGTAAAATTTTTTGGTGTCACGTGATGGGTGCGGATAGCTACTCCGCACCCATGTTTCTTGAAGATTGGCTGGTCAAAGGGCTACCCAAAACACTTACGCTTCCTCTTCGTTTGCTCTGTATGTATAGGGTATTCTTCTATTTCTTGAATCGGTTGTTCACATAATCCGACATCTGCTTTGCCTCGTCATCCTCGCTTGTGCGAGCCGGAGCGTCTGCATTATGTGCGATGCCGCCCGCTGCGAGTTCTACAACCGTAGGAAGCGAACGCATGAAGTCCATGAGCATTTCGCGCTGATTGGTTTTTACCGGTTCTTCGCCGTCGCCTGCTGCGAGTTCAACCACAGATGTCGCATCGGCATTCGTCAGTAAGCGAATCGCCTTCTCGCGCAGTGCGGGTGTGATGCGGACTTTGATGTCGTCGCTATCAACGAATGCGGCGAGTTCAACCGACTCACGTTTCTCTTGTGCTTCTGCGAGCTGTTGCTTCAACTTTTCGTTCTCAGCGATGAGTTGTTCCTTCTCCATGTCGTCGTCGTTAGTATGTGATAACTCGGCTGGCGCACTGCCCGCCGTAGTTGATTCTTTCAATTCCTGTACTGCAATGATTACGTCCTGAATCCGCTGCCACATGCGGCTTAATTGCTCGTCGAAATACTCCGGCACTTCAGGTCGGTAGGATTCGAGGTTACCGAGTTCATCTGCGGGAATAATCTTATCCGCTTCTTCGGCAGTCATGCCATCCTCAATCAGCTTGTCTCGCATCTTGCGGAGCACCATTCCCACAACAGGCATGCGTCCGTCGGCAAGTTCAACGACCACTGCGTCGTCGGCGGCATCGGCAAGTTGAATAGGCGGCAGGTCGGGTATGGCTGGAAGCTTTGCGCCGAGTATTCCAAGATGGTATATCTCACCTGTTCGCGGTGAGAACTTCAACGAGTGACCGGGATACTTGCCTGATGCGATTTCATTTGCCACTGTCTCATCACTCATCTGCAATTCAGCGACAACCGAATCGCCCTCGCGGCGGACTGACTTGAATGCTATCGAACCGTATCGCGGGTCATCGTGCTTCGGGTGTCCCTTCACCAGCGGGAATGCGTCTCGCTTTGTTGCTTGCGACGCTTCCACAACCTTATCCATCACAGCATCGTTGATGTCGAGACGGCGGTTGTTCATATCAACAACCAATGATTTTTTGAGCAGCGTGACCGTTGTCATTCGTAGCGGTTTATGCGGGTGAATAATTACGCTGCGAAACTATCTGCATACCAATCCGTGCATCGCCGCACCATTCAGGTATATCCACGCGCAGACGAGTGTGAATGCGTGTGCGAGGAAACACATTGATTCATCGCAGGCGTATGCGGGCAGGCGCGGGCGAAGTTTGCACCGCCAAAATCAATCACTAACTAACGTCAGCATGGAAGCACTTCCCCCGTGGATGATCGACCTCGTAAAAGTGGTCGGCACATCTGCAATCATATTGGTCATTTGGTTTATCACGCAACGCAGCAGCGAGCGTAGGTTCGACAGGTTCATGGAACAGTTGGACATTGAGCGCAAGTCGTACATCGCACAGATTGAGAAGGAGCGTGAACTCTCGGCTCAAGAGCGGCGTGCAGTCAGCAGCGATTTTATGGAGATACGCAAGCAGGCGCATGAGTACAACCGGCTGATGACGGAGTTGCTCCGGCAGCAAACACAGATACTTGCGAAGATGGAGCCGGAACTCGAGGAGAATACCAAACTCCTGCACGACCACACGACGCTACTGGCACTGATGAATCAACACATCAACACAATACAACGGAGCATTCAATGAACAGAGAAATTCTCTTAGGAAAAAAAGCACTCGCCGAGCGCGAACTCCGCGACCTTGAGAACATCGCAGACAGCGCACTGACAATGATTATTATGAAAGCGGATGCGTACAAGGATTTCGACGCTCTTGATACAGAACTCATCAGCACGAATGCACAGACATTACACGACACTGTTGTGAAGTTGCGGGAATGCAAGAAGGTTATCGCAAAGTTGAAAAGCGAACTCGGAGAATAACAATGGCAAAGAAGGCGGCGCATTACGCTGAGGCAGAGCGACTCTATGTCAGTGAGTACAACACGCTCGATCAAATTTCCGAAAAAACCGGAGTGAGCGAACGCGCCCTGCGGTACTGGAAGGATGAGGGCGGTTGGGATAACAAGCGTAACGCACTCCAACAGAACTCCGCCGCGCTGCACAGCGAACTCTACGACCTTGCACGAACGTTGACCAAATCAATCAAGTCATCCCTCGACAGCGAAGTGGAACCGTCGCCGCATCAACTCTACACACTCACACGTTTAGTTCCGCTACTTACCAAAACGAAGGACTATGAAGACGCTTCCAGTCCGGCTGACGTAGTAGAGCAGCCGAAAGGTATAACTGATGAAACAAAGAAGAAGCTTCGGCAAATGTTTGGATTGGAGTAGCTATGAGCGAGATCATTCCGGCAGCAGAAAATCAAATCCTCCTTCCGTATCAGCGGGCGTGGCTGAACGATAAGAGCCAACTCAAAACTGCGGAGAAATCACGGCAGATTGGATTCACGTGGGTGCAGGCACTCGAAGATGTTATGGACATCGGCGTTGAGCAACTCTGCGAGCGGTCGTATCTCTCGTCGAAAGACCTGAGCAGCATTGAACTCTACATTGACTACTGCAAGTTTTGGGCGAAGCGCGTTGGCGTAATAATGGAAGACATCGGTGTTGAACTTATTGATGTTGACCGCGACGTATCGGCGAGGTGTATGCGCTTCAAGCACGGTGGTAAAATCTACGGCACGAGTTCGAGCATCGGAGCATTGCGCGGGAAGAACGGTAAAATTGGACTTGATGAGTTTGCATTCCATAAGGACGCAGAGCAACTGTGGGACGCTGCACAACCGGCTACAACATGGGGATTCCCGCTGCGAGAGTTCAGTTCGCACAACGGCAAGAACACGCTCTTCTATCAGCACTGCGTTGGCGGCAAACTGCCTGCATCAGATAAACACCACTTCCCAACAAGCGTCCACACCATCACACTCTACGATGCAGTGCGGAGCGGTATGCTCTCGAAGATTCGCAAGCATACTGTCAGCATAGGCGAGCAGAACGAATGGATGCAATCGCAGTTCAATAAGTCACGCGGCGCGAAGAACATCGTGTGGGTTGCACCCGATGGCACGGAATTCCGCGTCAGCCAAGCGGCGATGCAAGAGTACCTCTGTATGCCGGTTGATGAGAGTACGGCATTTATGAGTTACGACTTCATCGGTCAATGTACACGCGGCGATATACTCACGAACGACCTGAACTCAATTAGTGGAGACCTGTATGTGGGGATGGACATTGCCCGCAAGCGCAACCTTAGCGTGATATGGATTGCCGAGCTAATCGGCGAGCGGAAGTACACACGCAAGGTTATCGTCATGGAGAAGACCGAGTTCCGTACTCAGCGTGATGTCTTGTATTCGGTACTGAAGCATCCGCGATTGAGGCGTTGCTGTATTGACGCATCGGGAATAGGAGCGCAACTGGCAGAAGACACCGTGCGTGACTTCGGACGATACGCTGTCGAGGACGTGCTGTTCACGAACGCGGTGAAATCAACGCTTGCTGAAGGATTGCGCCGAAGCATGGAGGACTCGAACTTCTTGATTCCCGACGACGACAACGTCCGCGAAGATTTTCACTCAATCAAAAAGGAAGTCACGAGTGCCGGACATGTGCGGTTTGATGCTAAGGAATCCGATGAAGGCAGCCACGCCGACAGATTTTGGGCAGCGGCACTTTGCAACTACGCACACAGCGCAAATACCGCAGTCGAGCCGGTGTTTGTCGGTTCGGGTCGTTCGGAATTCCGAAATCAAGCTGAACGGTACGCCGGATAGCGGATTCGGACTCTGCACAAATCGCTTGTGGCGCACGAAAGGGCTTACCCCGCCTCTTTGTACGCAGTTGATGCACTTGAGTAAAATTAAACGAATTTAAAGCGGTATTAAAGCGGTTGTGGAGGTTCTTCCGAGCCATTTGTTTCGACACCGCAGGACAAACTGCTATAATCATCCCCAACACCCAATCAACAAGGCACATAATGAGCATCATTTGGATTAACAACACCGACTTTGTAGAGCTTGCAGGCGAGAGTGACACCGCAAAGCCCGGATTGGAGGCAGTTGCAACTCTTGAACGACACCCAACGCTCCAGACAAGCGAATCACTGCTACCGAATCCCGATCCTGTTCTGATTAAGGAAGGTCTCCGGATGGATGTGTTCGAGTCACTCGAAAACGACGCACAGGTGGCGACATGTGTTGAGTCGCGCAAGCTGGCTGTGTTAGGACTCGACGAAGCAATCGAACAGGGCGATGCACCCGATGCCGCATACGAGCTTATCAACAACCTCTACGCGAATCAACTCAACACCGAAGACATCAATAACGCGATGCTTGACTTTCGCTATTACGGGTATCGTGTGATGGAGTTACTGTGGATGATTGACAAGAACGGCTATCTGATTCCCGCCGACATTGTTCCGCGCGACCATGAATACTTCCGCTTCAGCACCAAAGAAGGTCGCCTGATGTTTATTACAAAAGACAACAAGGAAGGCGTTGATGCAATGACGACTTATCCGAACGCCTTTCTTTTACTCCGCAACAGACCCACTCCGAAAAACCAATA
>JAEUSO010000076.1:0-1374 GCA_016788605.1 Candidatus Kapaibacterium sp.
GTCGGTTTGTTCAATAGGAATGTTTGCCATCAATCCGCCGTCCACAAGAATCATTGAGTCAATACGGACAGGAGTGTAGCGTAACGGCAGGGTTGCCGATGCGCGGACAGCATCAATCAAATTACCCGATGATAGCGATACAGTGCGGGCATGAGCAATGTCGGTAGCCACTGCACGAAAGGGAACTTTAAGCGAATCGAACGAGCCGTTATCATGGTACAAACCATTCCACAGTAAATACTGAAGGAACGATGTGAAGCGGCTTCCGCCCGAAAATGATTCGGGCACGACAAAATCAAAATTGTTGAAGCGCAACGTAAGCAACGAGCGGTCTTGCTCATACTTCTGATCCAAAAAGAGGTCGCTGCGCTGTTTCTCGTTACCAATCGAAAACACGTCGTTCCAATCCACAGCACAGAGGATGGAATCAAGTTGCGACGCGGTGTATCCGGAACACCACAATGCACCAACCACAGCACCAATGCTTGTTCCCACAACATAATCCGGTTGCAATCCCGCTTGCTCCAATTCTTGCAGAACCCCCACGTGTGCAATCCCCCGCGCACCGCCGCCGCTCAGTGCAAGCGCAATACGGGGTCGGTGTATGCATGTCAGATCAAGTACGACCGTATGGGCGGATGAATCACGCTTGACATACAGATGTTCCGAGCGTAGATCATGGAACGGATAGATAAGGAGAAAATACAACACCCCATACCCAAGGCAATGCACGACCACACGCGGCAAAGCATCAATAATAGTTTGGATATATGTGTAGGTCATACAAGCGGATAAAGGACATTCGATGATACGGAGTTACACTGCGTTTCCATCATACGGTTAATAAGGAAACACTATACGCATATACGATTGCGGGATAAACTATTCTACAATCCCTGTATGAGCATCATCCCGAACCACATACTTGAATTGTTCGATTTGCTGTGCGTGAATAGTATGAAGGAGATAAAGCAGCGAGATACCCGCGGCTATCCAGAACAATGATTGAATAATATCGCTGGCATTGCCGAACATCTGTAATGTCTGCTCATTTGATTCGTTCAATGCTCTGTGCGAATTCACCCTGTTCAGTATCATCGAAACAACCACACATGTCCACCACAGGTAAATCACAAGCGGTTTCTGATCAACACGCGGGGAAACCTTTGTAAGAACCGGGCTAAGCGATGTGGCGGCAAGCAACTCGCGCAGTATCTGAAACGGACGGACAAAATTCAGGAACGGAACAAAACATAGATACACAGATTGTGCGGGTGTGAACTCCATTCCTGTGATACGCAGCGCTGATAGATTCTTGTATGATTTATTACACCATACCAAATAGAGAATCGCAGTCAATGCAGTCAGTATCAA
>JAEUSO010000076.1:1384-12066 GCA_016788605.1 Candidatus Kapaibacterium sp.
AGTACGCTAACGTACTTAGCGAAAACAATAGTTCAGCAATAGCAATGTCGGTTTGCGTATCATCAACAATCTGTTCAGGCGAACCGAACTTTACATAGGCATAGACAGACATGAATATCGGGACGGCGGCGCAGATAAGCCCTGCAATCAAGACCATTTGCAACCAACCATAGAGATTCAACGATGAGTCGTATGTTTTCTGCTCTGCGGCATTCAGCGTTAAATGTTCAGTGTTGAAGTAGAGCATCGGTTACTCCTCGTAATACGCCTTCTTCATTCCGGCAAAGAGTGGCAACATCTGCTGCTCATATTCTGCTCGGTTGCGTGCAGAAAGCAGCACGTCCGCTTCCGAGCCGTCGTGTGTATAAACATCCGAGGCAGGCGGGCGTTTCATCCACCCGACTATTTGTGCGGCTACTTCTTGGGCGCTAAGCATTTTCTTTAACGGAGCAAGCGGGATATTTCGCTCGCGTGAGATAGTCCGGGAATGCCTGATGCCGCGCATGAACAGATCACCAATCGGAGCGCCTTCGGTGGCATTACCCCATTCGGTTATCACTCCGTCTGGACACACCGTTGTTGCATGAATCCCGGTATCAACAAGTTCGGCGCGAAGCGATGCCATAAATCCAACAGCAGCATGTTTGGCAGCGACATACGCGCTGTTGAACGGAAACCCAAGTTTGCCCGCCACTGAGGCAACCGTCATAATATGACCGCTTCCCTGCCGCTTCATAATAGGCAACACCGCACCCGTTGCATACCACAACGAAAACACATTCAGAGCGAACATTGAGTCAAGTTGCTCTTGCGACGTATCCTCAACCGAACCGTAGTTACCGCGTCCGGCGTTATTGACAAGTACATCAATCCTCCCGTACTTTTCCAATGTTTCCATGATGAATTCCTCAACATCATCATGCTTAGTGACATCTACCTTTGCGGCATAAACCTCCGCACCGGCATCCCTTGCTTTTGCGGCAACATCATGCAAGTCATCCGTACGTCGCGCACAGATTGCCAGTCGCGCATTCATTGCCGCACACTCCACGGCAAGAGCCGCACCTATACCCGACGACGCTCCGGTGATAACAACAACCGGATTATCATTCAAAGCCATTTCTTTTTATCCAAAATTTCTACAGATTTCCGACAATACTGTCGTGTGAAGGCAAGTATACGCAGTAAGCCGCGTATTTGCGGGAAGAATGACGTTCGATTCCGGCTGATTTCCCGAATGTCCCTTATTCACTGCGGTACAGTGCAACAACCGACGGGCTTGCATCGGATTCAACGGCAAGAGTGTGTATGGATGCAACATACAGTCCGTCGGGAAGCGAATCATCAACATAGACCATTTCGGTGATTGTTGCATCAAGGCGGGGTGATTCGGGATAGTTCCAGAACGCATGGTGGGCAGCCAAAACGCCGCCGTCCGTTTCCCTATCCACACTTGGCAGATCAAGGATGAGGTGCTTGATGCCGGATTCACGGAGAAACACGCCGCAGTTGCTATGCAGGTATGGCGGATTTGTTCCCGACCATGTATGTCTCTTCTTCCAATCACCATTGGGAGCGGTTCGGATGATAACAGCATCACAACCATGCAACCCGTATGGAGCAAGTGCAGATTTGATTGTGTGTTCATAGATGATGTAATCACCACCATCCTGCTCGGGCTGTACGGTTATCAATACCGCCCACCCCGTCCACGGAAGTCCGGCGTCGGCAATCCAAAAACCGCCTGTAGCAATATGTCCCACACATTCCGTATGCGTGCCGTTTCCATGCGGTACAAGCGTCATTACTTCGCAATTCACAGGTGCGCCTTCGGCAACCGAGCCAATAAATTCACCTGCACGGAACGGCTCGATGGTTGGCGCAGTCAGTCCATATGCATTCGGGTTGTCTGCCATTGTTCTGCGAAGCGGAATGGAGATGGTATTCGGTGCGGCGAAATCTATGGTTGCGGTGCTGCCGTCGGGCTTGGTACAGCGGACTATCATTGAATATGGTTGTATTGTGAATGTGGTTTTTCTTCGCGGGAAAGTAGCGGTTTCAGCCAATACACACCGAATGAAAATGAAAGGCGGACACAAAAAATTAAATTTTTTTTTCGCACAGCCGATACTTGACAGTGAAGCCCGTACATCGCGGCTGGTGGTTCCGGTTATTATGCAGCATCACGGACGATGGCGTTGAAACACAACGCATACTGCAAACGCCGGTAATTCAAGGAAGAATCAGTATCATTATACGTTACACGGAGGTAACATGCCATCATCAATAACAAACGGTGCGCGGATTCGCACCAACACTCCGGCGGAAAATGCCTACAATGCACTTGATGCCGCCAACCGCAACATTGCAACCCGCCAGTTGCGGCTCTCTACCGGAAAACGCATTAACTCAGCCGCAGACGATGTGGCGGGATATATAACATCCCGTGCACTCACCGCACGCAACGGCTCACTGAAAGCGGCACTCAACGCCGTAGGCGACGCAGCCAACGTGACGAACATCGCGCAAGACGGCTTGGATAATATCAACAACCTGCTCACGCAGATAAAAGAATCCGCTTCCTCGGCTGCTTCGGGTGCTCTCGGCACCGACGAAAAAGTAGCATTGGCGAAGGCGGCATACCGCATGGCGCAGCAAATCCAGACAGTGGTTGATTCCACAGTGTTCGGCGGTCGCCAACTGTTAGACGGCGGTTTCTCCGGCGAGTTCGTTATCGGCTCGAAAGCTGACAACTCGTTACTCACCCTTGCCATTGACCTTGTTACTAACAACAGTGACTTTAATGTTGACAGTAACAACTTCTCCGTCCTCTCAACCTCAAGCCAGTTTGCCGGAATCACCGGACTGAACCTTCAGTCACTTAATGCCGTGTCGTCCACAGATCTCGGTGTATTCTCGATAACCAACATCCAAGCTACGTTAACCAGCATCTCGTCCGCATTGAATAATGTGAACAAGGTTGCGGCGTACTTGGGCGGTATATCAAACCGGTTAAACTCGCAAGAGGACAATCTGAAATCTCAAATCACAAACTACAACGCTGCTATTTCGCGTATCGAAGACACCGATGTGGCAAAAGAGCAACTTGAGCTTGTGAAATCACAGTTCTTGCAACAAGCATCGCTAACATCGCTGGCACAGGCGAATCAAGCTCCGCAGGGATTCCTGCAGCTTATCCGCGGCTAACGGTAACGCACCCCCGTGTAAAAAAGGTCTGGAACATTCAGGCGGTTGGATGGCATACAGCCGCCTGAACCCACCTTACAACCACTTCGTCGCGGCGGGGCGGGTCGGCTACATAATGCCATAACGATACAGCAGGTTGCAGACACAGAATGACATGGAAAGTATGAACGAAGTATATCGCATAAAAAACACACATTACTAATTCACTTCAGGGAGGATACCTATGCCTGCTGCAATCAGCAACGGTGCGCGGATACGCACCAATACTCCGGCGGAAAACGCATACAACGCGCTTGAAGCCGCAAACAGAACTATCGCAACAAAACAGCTTCGCCTCAGCACCGGCAAGCGCATTAACTCGGCGGCGGACGACGTGGCGGGGTATATCACCTCGCGGGCGTTGCAAGCGCGTAATGGCTCGCTCAAAGCGGCACTCAATGCCGTGGGCGATGCTGCCAATGTGACGAACATCGCGCAAGACGGTTTGGATAACATCAACAATCTAGTCACCCAAATCAAAGATGCGGCTTCAACAGCGGCATCGGGCGCACTTGCCACCGACGAGAAAGTGGCACTTGCTAAGGCGGCGTTCCGCCTTACTCAACAAATTCAAACTGTTGTGGACTCAACCGTCTTTGGCGGTCGCCAACTCTTGGACGGCGGCTTCTCGGCGGAGTTCATCATTGGTTCGAATGCAGCCAATACCCTCCTTACACTTGATGTTGATTTAACCACCGGCAATGCCGACTTTAATGTCGCATCAAATAATTTTAATATCAATTCCACAGCAGCGGGATTTGCCGGCGTGACCGGATTGAATCTACAGTCGCTTAATACCGTTTCGTCGTCGGACTTGGGTATATTCAGTAATTCAAACATCCAAACTACGCTGACAAGTTTGTCGAGCGCGTTGAACAATGTGAACAAGGTTGCAGCGTACTTAGGCGGTATCACTAACCGTTTGAATTCGCAGGAAGACAACCTGAAGTCACAAATCACAAACTATAACGCGGCAATCTCACGTATCGAGGACAGCGACGTTGCCAAAGAGCAGCTTGAACTTGTTCGCGCACAGTTCTTGCAACAGGCATCGCTCACATCGCTCTCGCAAGCGAACCAAGCGCCGTCGGCATTCTTACAGCTCATCAGGTAATCCCATCCAATCACGTGAATATGATTGAATCCCCTTGGCTGCAAAGCTTCGGGGATTTTTTACATAGTAGATTGTTTATTCCTCCACCACAACAATGCAACCGCACCGCTCAACGTCGAAGCGGTGATTCTCCCAATAACTTTGACCGCATCAGATGATTTGCACACTTGACGAAGTTCTCCGCGAAACGGCATCGCTCCGCAATGGAGGCAAACGGATTGTCTTTACCAACGGCTGCTTTGATATTCTTCATGCCGGACACGTCAGCTATTTGCAAACAGCCCGCAGCTTTGGCGATGCCCTGATAGTAGGATTGAATAATGATGATTCCGTTCGCCGCTTGAAAGGTGCGTCACGACCTGTGAATACCGAAGCCGACCGCGCACTTGTCCTTGACGCGCTTCGTTGTGTGGATTATGTCGTTCTTTTCTCCGACGACACTCCGCTTCATCTGATTCAATCAATCGTTCCCGACGTATTAGTCAAAGGCGGCGACTATACAGTGGATACGATTGTTGGTGCGGAGGATGTGATACGCCATGGCGGACAGGTTGAGGTCGTGCCGTTGCTTGAGGGTCGCTCGACGACCAACACCATTGCTGCAATCGCAAGCGGCGCGGCGCAGGGATAATCACTTGACAAAATGCGGCGATTCGGCATGACAAATTCGAGCAAGAGTGTAAATTTTCCTTGTTTTTTACGGTTTTGAAGTGTAGTTTGCACCTGTGTTGAAGCAGCACAAACTTTGAAATCACCTCGCACGGCTATCTTACCGCTCTCAATTTCTCCCGTTCAAAAGACCATACGTATGAAGATGCGGCACAGAGGTATGTACTGCGTTCAACAAATCCCAACTCGATATACCATACCGTTACACTTCGCATTAACGGAATCTATGCTTGCGCCGCGGCAGGCAACTCCGGGCATCAGCGTTGCGTAGCATATCAGCGAACAGTTGCCGATAAGGGGCAACCGCCGCACTAATTCACAAAACCACCCCGCATGTTCCTGTTGTGCGACACAATCAAACACCGGACGTGCATCCCATATCACTTATCCCAACCCAATGCCACGCCCACCCGTAAAAGAGTCCGAGTTCAAGGTTATTGACATCAATGAACTGAAGACACAAAAAATTGCAGAACTGACGAAAATCGCCAAGTCGCTCGGGCTGACCGACATTTCGGATTTACGCAAGCAAGAGCTAATCTTCAAGATTGTGGAAACACAGTCGGCGATTCAAATCCGCGAAATGCAGCACGAAGGTGTCACCATCAGCACCGGTGTTTTAGAGGCATTGCCCGACGGCTACGGCTTCCTTCGTTCCGCCGATTACAACTACCTTCCCTCACCCGATGATATTTATGTTTCGCCCTCGCAAATCAAACGTTTCGGACTACGTACCGGCGACACCGTTCGCGGACATGTGCGACAGCCGAAGGAAGGCGAGCGATTCTTCGCATTATTAAAAGTAGAAACCGTGAACTATGTGCAGCCGGATGTGATGTTCGACCGCACCCTCTTCGACAACCTTACGCCAACCTATCCCGATAAACAAATCAAGCTAGAAACACTGCAAAGCGAACATGCGATGCGGATTATTGATTTGCTTGCACCGATTGGCAAAGGGCAGCGCGGGCTTATCGTATCGCCGCCGAAAAGCGGTAAGACAATCCTCTTGCAAAAAATCGCCAACAGTATCTCCCGCAATTATCCTGAAATCCGCCTCATCGTTCTGCTGATTGACGAACGCCCCGAGGAAGTGACCGACATGCAACGCTCGGTTCAGGCGGAGGTCATCGCCTCGACATTCGACGAGCAGCCCGAACGCCACGTTCAAGTTGCCGAAATGGTCATGGAAAAAGCGCGACGGCTGGTTGAGGCAAAGCAGGATGTTGTGATTCTCCTTGACTCGATAACACGTCTTGCCCGCGCACACAACACCGTGATCCCGCATTCGGGAAAAATCCTGAGTGGCGGTGTGGATGCAAACGCATTACACAAACCGAAACGGTTTTTCGGAGCGGCACGGAATATCGAGGAGGGCGGCTCGCTGACGATTATCGCTACTGCGTTGATTGACACCGGCAGCCGCATGGACGAAGTGATATTCGAGGAATTCAAAGGCACGGGTAATATGGAGTTAGTGCTTGACCGCCGCCTTGCCGAAAAGCGTGTTTATCCGGCGATTGACGTGAACAAATCCGGTACACGGAAAGAAGACCTGCTTATCCCGCCCGACGACCTGAACCGAATCTGGATTTTGCGGAAATTCTTGAGCGATTTTTCAAGCGTCGAGGCAATGGACACGTTGCTCGACCGGCTTAGTACAACGCGCAACAACAAGGAATTCCTGCAAGTGCTCAACTCATAACACTCCCCGTCCGCACACACACTAACGTATTACACAACGATACCCGAAAACGACACCATGACCCGCACGGAGAAACGACCAACGTCATCATCGCGCACAGCATCAGCATCGAAACCCGCTGCGAAAAAAGCTGCGGCAAAGAAGCCCGCTGCACCAAGAAGCAGAGCCGGACAAACAGATGCAAAAAAACCGTCGACACGCCGCCAGCCGGATGTGAAACCCTCGCCGTTTGCTGAGGCAAAAAAACGCCGCACCGAGCGCATGATGGGCATCGAGCCGGAAGAAGCCCCTGTTGATGTCAAAGCACATCGCACATCGGAGCAGCCCGCCCCGTCCAAACCGAGCTATGTTCCCACAGTGGATGTCATGCCCAAGTTCAATGCGCGGTCGGGCAATGCGAAGGGACTTTTCGAGCGGACGGTGTTGCAACGTGCAAAAGCCGCGGGCGACGCTGCCGAGCCGCTCGCACCCATCAGCTACACCAACGAACTGCATATCAAGAATGCAGCGGTGATTGATTTTTGGAAATCGCATAAACTGGATTTGAAACCTCAGCGCATTGCGCCGTCGCCGCTTCCCCGCCATTACCGCACAACAACCAAACGCCGTGTGTGGCGCGACAAGTCGGGTGCAATCTCGCTCCGCTTTGCCGACGGGACGGGAACACTGAAGAGTAATGTGGTTGAGTCCCAGATTGACGTAAAGGAACACCACAATATCTACAATACGGTTGCTGCTAAAATTATACTTCCGCAATATGCCGACCTGCTCCACGCACTGAGTCATGTTATCGTGCGCGGCTCGATGAAGGAGTTCACCGTAATTCTGAATGTGTCGGAGATGAACGCAACAGTTGTCCGCAAGTTGAAACTGCTCGCCGACCACATCAAGGAAGAGAATCCCAAAGCTGTGTCGTGCTATGCGTATCTCGACCCCACGCGCTCGTCGTATTACCTTGACCAAGAGCCGCTGGAAGACGCACCTGTTCGCTTGAAAAAACTCTACGGACGCGACGAGATGCTCATCACGCATTGCGGCACACAGTTCTACGTGCCGGTCACAGCGTTTTCGCAAGTGAACGATACAATCATTCCGTCGTTTGTCGAATCGGTGCGGCGTTCGCTCTCGCATAGCGGCAAGCCGATCAACCGCTTGATTGATCTCTATTGCGGCTACGGATTGTTCTCGTTCCTCTGCGCGGATTTAGCCGACTCCGTCATCGGTGTCGAGCAGAACGCAGAGTCCATCGAATCAGCCAATATCATGGCGAAGAAGCGCAAGGTGAACAGCAAGATGAACTTTATCGCCAAGTCAATCACACCGCATTTCATCAGGAACTACCTGCCCCGTCCGATTGAAGGCGAGAGCATCATACTGGACCCGCCGCGACAAGGAGTGGACAGCGAGTTGATTGCAGCAATCGCGGAACGCCAGCCCGCAACAGTGATTCATATTTTCTGCAACATCGAGGAAGTGCCGGGCGCAATCCGCTTATGGAAAAACCACGGCTACCGCCTTATCAAAGCGCAGCCGCTTGATTTATTCGCCGGAACGCCGCATCTCGAAGTCGTTGTGCACCTTGAGCGCATCAAATAAACGCTCTGTTTGTATAATTCCCCCTGTCCGTGCAATTTGCACGCAGCAACAACTCTGTTTAACAACGTGTGATGCAGCCAAACCGCATCACGCCTGAATGGTACTCGACATACTCCTCACAATTTTCCTTGTGGTACTGAACGGATTTTTCGTGGCAGCGGAATTTGCCATTGTAAAAGTCCGTGCATCGCAAATTGAACTGCGCGCACGAAGCGGCAACATCTTTGCACGGATGGCTCGCTCGCTTATCATCCACCTTGACGAATACCTCTCGGCTACACAGCTTGGTATCACGCTTGCCTCGCTCGGCTTGGGTTGGATTGGAGAGGAAGTCGTCGCCAAACTTGTTATCAGTGCCGCGCAATCGCTCGGGTACCCTATGGAGACCGACGTTGCCCACAAGATTGCTACCGTCATTGCATTTTCCATCATCACCGTCCTGCATATCGTGTTCGGCGAGTTAGCCCCGAAGTCAATGGCTATCCAACGCAGCGAGCAGGTTGCTCTTGCCGTTTCGTTTCCTTTGCGGGCATTTTACTTTGTCTTCAAGCCGTTTATCTGGCTTCTCAACTCATTTGCCAATATCATTCTGAAATCAATCGGCATCGAGCCCGCGCACGAACAAGAATTGCACAGCCCCGAAGAAATCCGCTACCTGATTGAAGAAAGCCAGAAGAGCGGTGCTATCCACGAGGATGAGCATGAGTTGATTGAGAATGTGTTCGAGTTCAAGGAAACACACGTAAGCGAGGTTATGATTCCGCGCCGCTCGATTGTGGGAATAGAAGTGAATATGCCAAGCGAACAGATACTTGAAAAAGTGATGGACGAAGGATATTCGCGGATGCCGGTGTACAGCGGCACGATAGATAATATCGTCGGCGTTGTTTATACGAAAGACCTGCTCTCGCTTATGCGGTACAGCACACTGATTTTGATTCAGGATATTCTTCGTAAGCCCGTGTTTGTGCAAGAAGACGATAAAATCAGTTCCGTCCTGCGCCGCATGAAAAAGGAGCAGTTTCATCTTGCTGTTGTGGTGGATGAATTCGGCAGCACCGCCGGATTGATAACGCTTGAGGATGTGATTGAGGAAATCGTAGGCGAAATTCATGATGAATATGATGATGCCGCCGCGCCGGTTGAACAACGTACCTCGGCAACCGATGTGCAAGAATACATAGTGAATGCAACCACCACCATAGCCGACCTGAATGAACATCTGCCTGTGGCATTGCCTGAAAGCGATGAATATGACACGCTTGGCGGATTATTGAACAGTGTGGCGGGACGGATTCCCTCACAAGGGGATGTGTTCGAGATACACGGCTACCATGCCACAGTAATCGAAGCATCGAAGCGGGTTATTGAAACAGTCAAGCTCGTTCCTCACGTCATGGATACCGGCACATCCGGCGATGAGGAATAATCGCATTAGCCGGCACAATCATACGCGTTGCTTCCACACTGCACACCGTATTTTCGCGCTCGTTTTATATCAGTTACTCTGAAAAGTATGTTGAAAGGAAAAACCGTCGTCATTACCGGAGCATCATCGGGTATCGGTGCTGCATGTGCCGAAGTTTGTGCACGGGCACGGGCGAATATCGTGTTGATTGCCCGGCGTGAAGACAAGCTCCGTGCAGTTGTGGAGTCCCTGCCGCCTAATGTGCAGTCGCGCATTCTTATGTGCGATGTTCGCAACTATGGCGAGGTAGAAACCGCACTTGCCACATTGGACGGCGAATGGGCGGCACCGGAAATCCTGATTAATAATGCCGGACTCTCGCGCGGGCTTGCTCCGTTGCAAACGGGCTTGCTCAGTGATTGGGAAGAAATGATTGATACGAATGTGAAAGGGTTGCTCTACGTGACGAAGGAAGTGCTGCCGGGCATGATAGCCCGCGGTACGGGAACGATTGTCAATATCGCCTCGATTGCGGGACGGCAGACATATCCAAACGGCAACGTATATTGCGCCACAAAGGCGGCGGTCCGCGCACTCAGCGAATCGTTGCAATACGATACATTGGGAACAGGTGTCCGCGTTACGAACATTGACCCCGGCATGGTGGAGACGGAGTTTTCGGAAGTGCGTTTTCACGGCGATACCGAGCGAGCCAAGAAAGTGTATGACGGCATGACCCCGCTCACCGCACGCGATGTAGCCGAAACAGTCCTCTACTGCATCACACGCCCGCCGCATATCAGTATTCAGGACATATTACTCATGCCCAGCGCGCAGGCAAGCGTCCATGCCGTTCACCGCCAACCGACATCAGCATAACCAATGGGTATCTTCGACCGTATCAAGCGATTAGTCAAGGCAAACACAGCCGACCTTTTCGATTC
>JAEUSO010000077.1 GCA_016788605.1 Candidatus Kapaibacterium sp.
CGAGCACCATGCGGAACATCGTCTGTGGTATCCATCGGGTAGGTAAGCATTCCTTTACCATATACAACAACATCGAACGCATTTCGCCAAATCCTATTCTTTGATGTATCGCCATAAGGCACAACCATTTCCGAGAGTGCCATGCGGTGGAGGATTGGTCGCTGCCGACCTTTATCATTGTAGGAAACAGAATGCAGTACCAATCCTTCGCGCGGGTGCATCGAAAAGCGAAATCGCCAGTTCTGCCACGATACTTCCTGTGCGTCTGACACAGTAAAATCGGGCTTCGATAAGGGCTTCTTCTGTGGATTCAATACAGGACGTTGCAGCGGGTTAGATGCACGGTCGAGTTCCATACTTGGCGGAGGCATCGTCACTATACCATCATCACTAAACTCAACGACACGCTTCGTATTCATATTCACAATCACACTGACACCTTCAATCGGGCGACCGTAAAAATTCACTTGTTTGCCCCGCAGGTACGATACGCCGCGCAACAGACGTGCGGACTCATTCCCCAGAATGCGAACAGCACCAGCCGACCACGAATCAACAATAACATCGTCAAGATTGTTGATACTACGTTTCCGCATCGCATTTTGCCATGCAGGATAGGCGCGGACGATGCTATCAAGCATTGTATATTCATCAAGCATCACCATCGGCTGCACACCGTCAATCTTCTTGATTGATTCAATGGTTTTTGCACTAGTATTCACCACAACTTCATACGTTGAATTTGTAGCGCGGTGATACACTATACTGAGTGTTTTACGCACATCTTTGGGGTTGCCTTTGGACGGCTCGACAAGCGATGTGGAAACAAACCGCACACCCGCCGGCAATTCTTTTGCAGAGGTGATAAGTGCAGTACTGAGCGTAATGTCGTTTGCACGTAGCGGCACCATCGTTTGTGCTGAACCACGGTTGATAGTTGCAACTATCAGGCAAAGAATAATCGCGGAGTATTTCATGCTGTCGGCAACTGTTGGTGAATTGGAGTGTATGCTTGCTGGCTCTTAGAAAATCTCGCGTAGCTTGTTCATGGTGTCGTAGTCGGTGAGCTTGAAAGTGATGGGCGTGATGGCAATATAGCCCTGCTCAACGGCAACATCATCGCTTCGGTTGTCACCGTCGAGATTGCGGTATTCGCCGCGAATCCAGTAATACGGTTTGCCCATCGGGTCGAAGCGTTCTTCGTATTTATCAATCCATTCGCCGTGACCTTGCTGCGTGATTTTTATTCCTTTTATATCCTCGGCGGGGAGAGCGGGGATATTCACATTGAGTAATGTGTTCTTTGGAATACCGAGTTCAAAATAGCGTGACGCAACATACTGCGCGGTCTGTGCTGCAACAGTCATGTCGGCTTCCCAGCTGAATGTACCGAGCGAGACCGCAATGGACGGTACGCCAAGCAACATACCTTCGGTAGCAGCGGACACCGTACCGGAATACAACACGTTAATTGCAGTATTGTAACCATGGTTGATGCCGCTGACAACTAAATCAACTGCATCGGTGAGTAGTGATGAGAACGCTAACTTGACGCAATCCGCCGGAGTGCCGTCCACAGCCCAGCCGAAGAGTTGGTTATCTCTGTGGAATTGCACTGCACGCAAGGGCGAACTGACGGTGAGTGCGTGACCGACCGCGCTTTGCTGCCTGTCGGGTGCCACGACAACTACATCGCCGATTTCTTTCAAAGCGGTGGCAAGCGCCATAATACCCGGTGAATCAATACCGTCGTCGTTCGTTACAAGTATTCTCATAGTCCGTTAGTGTTGCTGGTTAGTGTTGCTGAAAATAATTCCGTGCAATATGTGTTGAGTTGCTGTTCATTGTCGTGTGGTGTTCCGGTCAGAAATGTGTACTCTGTGCAGCGCGAGCGCATCCATGTCCGTTGCCGTTTTGCATACCTGCGAGTGTTCTGCGCTGTGAGTTCAATCGCCCGCAAGCGGTTGATATCGCCGCGTAGAAACGCAATTGCTTCTTTGTATCCCACCGTGTTGAGTGATTGCACGTCAGGCGAATATCCTGCATCGAGCAAACGTTGGGTTTCATCGGCAAGTCCATCCGCCCACATATGTTCCGTGCGCGAATTGATACGTTGCTTCAGAATCTCAACATCAGGATTGACTGCAAAATAGTGAGCGTTGAATTGATGAGGTGTGTTCTGTTCGGAAAAGATAGTTGAGAAGGGGATGCCGTGCTTTGCGATGTATGCAAGCGCTCTGATAACTCGCACCGGATTCTTGTCTGCATACCGTTCGGCTGCAAGCGGATCTATGCTCGCCAACTCTTCGTATAATGCGTCGCGTCCTTCCGATTGCATCCGCTGTTCAATTGTCTTTCTGATGTCATGCAGGTCGTCCGATTCTTCTTCGTGTGCAATACCATCGAAGAGTGCGCTGATATACAACCCTGTTCCGCCAACGACAACCGGTATTCGGAATCGTGAATGAATATCATCTATGGCTTCTTTGGCATCCCGTGCAAACTGTCCGGCGGAATACCGCTCGTCGGGATTGCGGATGTCAATCAGATGATGCCGTACTCGCGCTTGTTCTTCCTTCGTCGGTTTTGCCGTGCCAATATCCAAACCGCGATAGACCTGTCGCGAATCTGCGCTGATAATTTCAAGAGAGAAATGCTCTGCAACGGACATTGCCAACGCACTCTTCCCGCTCGCCGTTGGTCCGGAGATAACGATGACGGGCTGTTGTTCCATGCGTGTTGTGTCCATCAATCCGTACGTATCAGTTGTTTGTACTTGTAACGGGATTGCGCCAACCGTACTCACCGACTAGCGGTACAAAACGGAATTTATCATTGTTCACAAACACGTCAAAATCCTCCTCTGCATTACGAATGATAATGTGCATCTTTTGTGTATCGCGGTCGCCTACGGGAACAACCATCTTTCCGCCGATGGCAAGCTGCCGTGCAATTTCTTTCGGAATATCCGGTGCACCTGCTGTCACGATAATCCTGTGGTAGGGTGCATTCTTGGGATAGCCGTGCGTACCGTCTTCCAACACGCACTTAATAGTGGAATATCCCAAGCGGGCAAGCAGTGTTTGCGAGGTGAAGTGAAGCGGCTCGTGCCGTTCGATTGTTGTGACAAACGCACCCATTGCGGCAAGAACCGCCGCCTGATAACCGCTGCCTGTTCCAATTTCAAGCACCGACATTCCGGGCGCAACCTCAAGCAGTTCCGTCATGATTGCCACTGTTGTCGGTTGTGAAATCGTTTGGTTCGAGCCGATAGGCAACGACATGTCGGCGTACGCACGTTTGCGAAATGCTTCATGCACGAACTCTTCACGCGGTACGGCTTCGATTGCAGCAAGCACCCGCCCGTCCGTTACTCCATTGGTTTGCAATATGTGTAGGAGTTCCTTCTTTGCTGCTTCAATAATAAACTTTGCCATTGCCGACGCTATATATTAGTGATGGTTGTTTGAATATTACTGTTGCTGCTCACTGACAATTTCCTCGAATGCCTCTTTCACCGTTTTCTTTTCCGCCAACCGTTCTTGTAACTCGAACCGCAACTTGGCGTGGGGAATGTTCATGGTAAGCTCCGCATCCTGAGCAATCGAGATTCCACCGGTTTCCTCCGAAACAACCACCACAAGAACGTCCATCTGTTCGGCAATGCCAAGAGCTGCTCGGTGTCGAGTACCCAGATTGCGATTGTATAATTTCTTGACGGTGCTGAGCGGCAGAACGCACCGTGCGGCGATAAGTGTCTGGTTTTCCAAAACAACTGCGCCATCGTGCAAGGGCGAGCGCGGATTAAAAATCGAGAGCAGCAATTCAGTCGAGACATTTGCCTGTAAGGGGATTCCTGTTTCAACTGTCACTTTTACATTTTGAGTTCGTGCAAAAACAATCAACGCACCGATGTGTTTGTCCGAAAGTTCTTTTGTTGCATCAATCACTTCGTCAATCGTTTGGTTGATGTTCGAGCGCACAAACACGCGGAAGAGCCGCGTTTGGGTAATCAGCGTAAGGACGCGCCGCAACTCCGGTTGAAACAGCACGATAAAAGCAAGCAACCAGATGCTCGTGATGGTATTGATTATCCAGCCGAGTGCTTTCATATTCGAGCTGTTCACCACAAAACTTGCCGCAATTAAAATCACAAGACCCACAAGGATTTGCACCGCAACGGTTGCCCGCAACGCACGGTATATCCAGTAGAAAATCATCGTGACAATGACGATGTCTATAACATCTATCAGCGTTACGCTCAGAAACGATATGCGAAACAGTTCAATCATTGCGTGTCAGTGCTTGGCTGTGGTCTTAGGCGGGGGGATTGCCGTCGGTGTGAATTCTTTCCTTCCGCTCTGCATCCTGCTCATACGCATTAATAATTTCAGCCACCAATCTGTGGCGTACAACATCCGATTTCTCGAAGTAGGTGAAGCCGATGCCGGGAACATTGCGAAGGATATGCTGTACATCCACAAGTCCCGACTGTTTGTTCGAGTTCAAGTCAATCTGGGTTATGTCACCCGTGATGATTGCTTTCGAGCCGTGACCAAGCCGCGTTAGAAACATCTTCATTTGGGTTGTGGTTGTGTTCTGCGCCTCGTCCAAAATGATGAAGGCGTTGTTCAGCGTGCGACCTCGCATGTAAGCAAGGGGGACGATTTCGATGATATTCTTTTCGTTGAGTGATTTTAGTTTGTCGGGTGTTACCATATCCGAAACGGCGTCAAGTAACGGGCGCAGATACGGATTGACTTTCTCGAATAAATCGCCGGGAAGAAAGCCCAACGACTCGCCCGCTTCAACAGCAGGTCGGGTCAGGACGATTTTTTGAATTTCGTTCGACCGCAAGTATGCCAATGCCATTGCCACAGCAAGGTAGGTTTTGCCCGTACCCGCCGGACCAATCGAGAAGACGACATCATTTGCGCGGACGGAATTCCAATATTCTTGCTGACGTTTTGTACGCGCCTTAATCGGCTCTTTTCTTCCCCACAGGATAATCGTGTCATCGAGTTGATTTCCATGTGAAGCAAACTGTTGTGGCGCGCTTTCACGTTGAGTGGAGCGCGAATTTCCTTGAAGAATTTCAATAATTCCCGCAACGTCGTTCATGGTAAGCACGCCCTTCTTTTTCAGGCAATACATCATCTCGTCGAACACTGTCTCGAGTTTCTTTACTTCCGCCGGTACTCCGCGCAGCATGATAGTGTTATTGCGGAATGTAATGGCAGAATCAAAGCGGCTCTCTATGAATTGCAAATAGGCATCATTCGCTCCGAAGAGAAGCAACGGGTCTGTCTCTCCGATTTTGATTTTCTTTTCTACAGTTGTTGTTTCCATTCTGTATTCTGAGTGTTGAGTGGTCTGTACGCAAACACGTACAGCTATTACGGTGAATTGTACAAATGCATGATTCATTACTGACGTGATATGGCGTACATCCATAAAACAAAAACGCCCCGCATACTGGATATGCAAGGGCGTTTGTTATGCGTCAAAGCACGTTGCTCATCAACTTAGTTGCCTTTCTTCTCTCCGCGTTCATCCTTCTTAACAGGAGCAGGCGGTGGTGGTGGAGGTGCCGGTGCGGCAGGTGTTGACGGCGGGGCGGTTAAACCCTCGGATACTTTTGCAGCGGCAGCAGCGGCTGCTGCACGTTTTCTGCGCCAATACATACGTTCCGCTTTTTGCTCATCCGTTGTTTTCGGTCCGGGCGGGGGAACGGTGAGTTCCATACCGGGTTGAATCATATCAGGATTGCGGATGATGTTTGTATTTGATTGCCAGATTTTCGTCCATTGGAACGGGTCGCCGTAAATCTCTTGCTGACCTGCGATATTCCAAAGACAGTCCTTGTATTCGCTCCACGAGCGGACGACATATCCTTTATTCTTCGGAACGACCTTTCGGTTGAACAAGCCGTCAATATCGCGGCGGGCTTGAACCACACGCTCGAAGAATTGCGGAAGAACCGACATCTTCATTGCGCGGAGTGCATTCCATTCCGCTGCAAGTGCATACACTTCATTGCGGCGTTGTTCGAACTGATCGTCGGGCAGCGAACGCAACTCGCGGATTTTACCTTCAAGGCGACCGAGACGTTCACCAAAATTATTTACATCCGCTTCGGTTGCACCAACAAGGGCGTAAATATCCTCGTTACACTTTTTGAGTGCCGCAATTTCCGCCGTGAGTTTGTCTTCCAAAAGTTTGATGTCTGCGCCGAGCGATGAGTCGCGGCTGTTCAACTTCGCAACTTTGATACGCCAATCTTCAAGGCGCAAGTTTGCTTCATCGAACGTGAGTAAGCTGTCGGGTTTTGAATCGGGTGCGGGAATCGGCTTCGAGCCGCCGCATGATGCAAGTGATGCTACAACAACACTTGCAACAACGAGTATCAGTACTGATTTCATGATGTTCTCCTTTGCTGGTTATGTGTTGTTATTTCTTCTTTTTGGTTTTATCATTTTTAGGCGGTTCCGGCGGTGGCGGCGGTGCTTCCGGCAATGCTTCGCCTAAAACAGACGGATAATTCGATAACTTTTCTTGAACAAATGCGCGCTTTTCGTTGCATTTCTTCGTTTCCGCTTGGCGAGATTCCAACTCGCGCTGTAGCTTTTGTTTCTGCGTTTCTCGGTCGGCGATTGATTTCGTTAACCGTGCATCGCGCTCACGCAAATCGCGTAGTTCTTGCAACTGTTCGGGTTGAATCATCTTGGTACATCCTGTAATACCGGTGACCCCAACCGCGACAGCACATGCAAGCAGACGCTTGATTCGTCCTGTCAAGAGCATGCTCTATCCCCTTCGATAATTGATATGATGATATTTGCAAATTGTTACTGCGGGCAAAGATACTGTCGTTTTGCGAAGCTATCAAACTGCGGGAATATTTTTTCGCGAATGTCACGTTCATATAATACTGTATCATCACACCGAATACTGATGTGAATGCTACCTGTGTTTTTCAATTGCTATCAATAATCCGCACCCCCAATCGTTGTGCAGCAGCGTGACTGTTTATCTCAATATTGTAACACTCATCTACCACCAATCGCACTCTGCATTGAATCATCCGGTACCACGTGAGATTTTTGTATCACTAACACTCCTGTAACCTGTAATGGACAGATCAAAATCAATACTCTGGGTGGATGACGAGATAGACCTGCTTCGCCCGCACATCATTCTTTTGCAACAACGCGGCTATATGGTGGAAACCGCCACCAACGGCGAGGACGCACTCACGCTTGCTCAAAGCAATCACTATGGATTGGTATTCTTAGATGAAAGTATGGTCGGCATGAGCGGTCTCGATACGCTGCTAGGACTGAAACTTCAGGATGCTTCACGACCAGTTGTTATGGTGACGAAGAACGAGCAAGAGTCAATCATGGACGAAGCGATTGGTCGGAAGATTGACGACTACCTGACCAAGCCCGTTAATCCGGCGCAGATACTTGCCGCCTGTAAAAAATTCCTTGAAGCAAAAAAAATCGTCGAGCAGAAATTCACGCAAACGTATTTCCAAGGGTTTAATGAAATCAGCCAACGCCTGAATGATAATCTGACATGGAACGACTGGCTTGACATCTATCAAAAATTGGTGGGTTGGAGTATGGAACTCGACACCCACCCGGAACTCGGTTTCGCGCAAACGCTCAACGACCAATGGCGCGAGTGCAACCGCATCTTCTCGCGGTTTGTAGAAAAAAATTATGCCGATTGGCTTACTGATAAACCCAAAGAGGGCAACCCGCTCCTCTCGCCGCACATCTTGGACGAATTTGTTTTACCCCGCGTCAAGAAGGCGAAACACACGATATTTTTTGTTGTGGATTGTATGCGGCTTGACCAATGGCTCGTGATGGAGGAATTCCTCCGTCCGCTGTTCAACGTCACAAAATCCTATTATAGTGGCATTCTGCCAACGGCAACACCATACGCACGGAACTCGATTTTCAGCGGACTCTATCCCGCCGACATTGCCAAGCATTACCCGCAGTGGGCGCCGGATGAATCACGCGATGAACACAGCCAGAATGCTCACGAGAAAGACCTGCTCGGTGCGTATTTGAAGCGCAAGTTTGTTGAGTTGAACAACGATTTGCAGTACATCAAGATCATTGACACCGACTTCGGCAAGAAAATCGAGAACGACATTACAAGGATTGCGAAGAACCATTTTACGGCGGTGGTGGTGAACGCAATGGACATGATTGCCCATTCGCGCAGCGACTACGCCATCCTGAAAGAAATCGCACCCGACGAATCGGCATACCGTTCGCTTACTCGCTCGTGGTTCCAGCATTCAAGTTTATATGGTATGTTACGGACGCTTGCCGGAATGAAAGACGTGAACATCGTGATTACTACCGACCACGGATCGGTGCGATGCCTGCACGGTGTGAAAGCACTCGGCGACCGCGATACCTCGACATGCCTGCGTTACAAAATGGGAAGAAACGTAAAAGCTGATGACAAGAATGCTATGCAAATCAAAAATCCGGCTCAATACCGGCTTCCGCAAACCTCGATGACAACTAACATGATCATTGCGAAAGAGGACTACTACTTTGTGTATCCCACCGACTTCAACCACTACTTGAGCAAGTACCGTGACAGTTTCCAGCACGGGGGAATTTCCCTTGAAGAAATGATTCTGCCCGTTGTAATTTTGGAACAACGTTAGTCAAGAAGGCACAGAAGGAAGGGTGGGTTGGATTTCAACTTACCCTTTTTATCTCTCTTGGCTGCATCATGTTTCCCACACTGGGCTATAACTCCTTGGATCTTGAGGTACACACGACGCACTCGGAAGACGAAACTATTTTAGCAGGAAGAAAGTTTGCCGCCCGCCTCCATGCCGGAGATGTCATTGCATTATACGGCACATTGGGTGCAGGCAAAACAGAATTTGTAAAAGGGATATGCGAGTATTTCCACGTCGAGGATGTGGTTTCAAGCCCGACGTTCACGATTATGAATCAATATGACGGAATGCAGAGTAACGGCGACGATGTAAAACTCTATCATGTTGATTTATACCGTATTAATTCTAAGCGCGAGTTTAGCGAAATCGGGTTTTCGGAGTGTATGAACGCGCCCGACGCAATCAAACTTGTTGAATGGGCGGAAAAGGCAAACGACGAGATTCCTGCCAACCGCTATACTATCTCGTTTGACCTTGACAATAGCGATGAAAACATCAGGCACATCAGTATCAGCCATCAGGGCGAACAGGTGTTAGCCGCATAAACACGATCATCAATCATAATCACACCGCAACAATGCAGATAGCAGAACGCATCAGCCGACTTGGCACTGAAACAGCATTTGAAGTTTTAGTCCGCGCCCGCGCCCTCGAAGCGCAAGGCAAGAACATTGTCCACCTTGAAATCGGCGAACCCGACTTCGACACACCACAGAATATTATTGATGCGGCAAAGGACGCGCTTGATAATTCGTGGACGCACTACGGTCCGGCGGCGGGATTGCCCCAAGCGCGCGAGGCGGTTGCAGCATACTTCAACAAAACGCGCAACACCAACCTGTACAACGCAAACGAGGTTGTTATCACGCCCGGTGCAAAGCCGATTATCTTTTACCCGATGATGGCGGTGATTAACGAAGGCGACGAGGTGATTTACCCGAACCCGGGCTTTCCGATTTACGAATCTGTCATCAACTTCCTGAAAGCCGTACCCGTTCCGCTTCCGCTCCGTGAAGAAAAGGAATTTCGCTTCGACATCGCCGATCTTGAAGCACGCATCACACCGAAAACACGGATGGTGATTTTGAACACTCCGCAGAATCCTACCGGCGGCATCCTTACCAAAGACGACCTGCGCCAGATTGCCGAACTTGCCGTGAAGCATGATTTCATCGTTTTCTCCGACGAGATTTATTCGCAGATAACCTACGACGGTTTCCAGCATGAGAGCATCACGCAATTCGAGGGAATGAAAGAGCGCACAATCGTCCTTGACGGATTCTCGAAAACATTTGCCATGACGGGCTGGCGGCTTGGCTACGGGTTGATGCCCGAACACATTGCGAAAGTTGTGGCGAAGTTGCAAACGAATTGCACAAGCTGTGCACCAAGTTTCAGTCAGATAGCCGGTATTGAGGCACTCTCGGATAACACACTGCCGCGTGTGAACGAGTTCATTGCCGAGTTCAAGCGTCGCCGCGATGTTATCGTTGCCGGACTGAACTCGATTCCGGGTTTCCGCTGCCATTCGCCCAAAGGTGCGTTTTATGTGTTCCCGAATATCACCGGTACGGGAATGACCTCGCAAGAATGTGCCGATTACCTTCTCTACGAAGCGGGCGTTGCCTGCCTTAGCGGCACGGCGTTCGGTGCGGAAGGCGAAGGATTCATCCGCTTCTCGTATGCCACATCAGTCGAGAATATCGAAGAAGCGTTGCGCCGGATTAAGGTGGCTATGGAGCAGCGCGTTACTGCATAAGCTGCCGTCTGCATTGCCGTTTCGTGAACGAGGCATGCTTGAGTACATTATATTTTGCAAAGGAAGCCGGCACGGTGGTGTCGGCTTCTTGCGTAACTGTTCACGATTCAACTAACTAAGCACTAATGGTAAAATTTCTTTTATATGCAATCGGTTTGGGTGCTGCGTTTGGGATTGGGTTTATACCGCGTTTCGGTCTGCCGCGTCCGCTTTTTTCGCGTATTCTTATTGTGATCACGCTTGCGGCTGTCACGTGTCTTGCCATCCTGCCGCCGACTATCGGTACATTTAATGATGCAATCCGTTTGCACATGGCGGCTTCGCTTCAGCAAAACGTGAATGTATTGATTCCGCAGGGATGGAGAGCATCGCCCGACGGTGCATCAATCCAAGCAAAGCACCCTCGAAACTCTGAGACACTGACGATACGTTTTGCCTCGCCTGAACTCCGGCAACGACTTGAAGAATTCCAGAACTCCACTGCGCTTGTCACACTTGCCAATACCGGTTCACATACAGAGTTCACGATAAGCGAGGTACATGGCGGTGAACCTCTCTTTGCGCTGCCGTTGATTCCTCAACTCGAAGAGCGTGCGCGTATTATGTACTTCCATGTGCCGATGTCGTGGGTGGCGGTGGTTGCGTACATCGTAACCCTGGTATGCTCGATACTCTATGTGCGGACAGACACCATGAAATGGGATATGATTGCCGTATCGTCGGCAAGTGTGGGAACGCTGTTCTGCGCGCTTGCGTACATAACAGGAGCAATCTGGGCAAAGTTCGATTGGGGCAGCTTTTTCAACTGGGATAAAAAAGAACTTTCGGTGTTATTGTTGCTCTTGATATACGGAGCGTATTTCGCGCTTCGCGGCTCGATAGACAGTCCCGAACGCCGTGCGCGTCAATCAAGCGTCTATGCGATTGTTGCGTGTGTAGCTGCGGTCTTTCTTGTCTTTATCCTGCCGCGCATTACCGACAGTTTGCATCCGGGGTCAGCAAATAGTGATTCCGCCGGACCGTTGCTCAGTGCACAAAGCGATTCGATTGCCTTTACTAAAGCGCTTGTCTTTTCGCTATCGCTCAGTGGATTCACGATGCTCTATTTTTGGATGCTGAACCTGAATATCAGGGTTGCCGCCATTCGCGGACGCCTTGCACATCGTCAAGCGGACGACGTATAACTCACTCATACGGTTGCACCGCGCTCACTCACATAATCCCAAGAATAACCCATGATAGAATTTCTTACCAAAAACGCCATCTATGTAGTTCTTATTATTGCACTCACCGTGTGGGGCGGAATTGCATGGTATCTCTCGCGTTTAGAAAGACGGATTACAACACTTGAAAAGCAAACGGAGAATATCTAAACA
>JAEUSO010000078.1 GCA_016788605.1 Candidatus Kapaibacterium sp.
ACAGAATTGGAGTATGCTGATTAAAAAAATAAAGGCACAATGGATAGTATTTGAATGGTCGGCGGATTACTTCGAGTTCTATAGTGAACATAGTTTACTGTATGATTACACTGATAATAGTGTAGAGTTGTACTTCAGAAATACATCATATAATCCTGAAAAACTTTTCGTTGATGTTTTCACAATAGATCAAACTCTTTTTGATGGAAAACGCAGATTTGGCACATATCTCAATACTGCTAATGGACTCTATGGACTCTGTAAGCAAAGTCACGGGCTGTTTGCCAGAGGACCACAAAGAGTAATAGAACACTATGCAAAGTGTTTGGCAAAGCATGGTATGGAAACGAGTATTATCATGCAAAATGAACAAGAGTTTCAAATTGAAAATGGGCTTGTATTACTTCTCGTTGGTGAGAGTTACTTCATCGGACAGGACTTCATATTTACGCGATTACATTAATGATAGTATTGGATATTCTCTTAAAGTGAATGTGTAGAATCCGTACATATCTATTACCTATGCCGACCGATGTATATTTGCACCGTGCGTCACATCGTGGTTTCCACGCCTCGAAGACCACCGTAAAACGGCTCGCTTAACCAACTGTGAAATGGATTTCCGGTGCAGCAGACAGGGATGAAGATAATACAATATGTTTGGTTCGGTGTATGCGCGGCATTCATCATGCTGTGCAGCTACCCGACTCTTCACGCACAACTACCGGTGGCTTCATCGCCGGCGAAATGGCTGTATCCCCTTGGGAACAGCGAGGCAACACGCACACAGGATTTTCCATCGGCTCGGCAGACATTCGATACAATCGTCCGCAAGTGGTCAACGGCGGCAATCGCGGGTGATATTGAGCCACTCATCGGAAACATTATCAATAATCCGAAACTTGCTGAAACCAACCCCTACGCTCCGCAAGAAATCGTAGCTGTTGTCGGCGGTCAGCTTATCATTCTCGATGCAACCGGACGAACGCAGCGACCTATCCGTTTGCCGTCGTTCATACGCAGCGTGAGTTGCCTGCTTGATTCTTCGGTACTGCCAACAAACATCTACGCAAAATTCCCCTCGCTCATCGCACTCGAATCCATTGAGAATAAAAACGTTCAGGATTCACTCGCCTTCGGGTATATCTATGGTCACGACACACTCTCAGACAGTGTGGCATTCATTCAGCGGCTTGCAGTGGATATACGCCCCTACAGCCCCAACTATTACGCAGGTATCAAGCCCGTGTTTGCCACTCCGCAAGGGAACTCGTTGCTCGTGACAAGCATTGCAAACACAAGTATTCCCACCATTGGTGATGCCCCGCCGTTGATACCGTATTTTCGTGGTGTGGCGCAGTTCCGCTGCGGGTTGCTCGAGGCACCGTTTCCCAATCCCGATGCCGGCGATACCATTCCCGGGCGTGCAACATTCGGTCCCGACATCGCTGTTTCGCAGCCAAGTATTACACGTTTCGGTTCGCGTACAAGCATCCTCCTTCCTTGCTACCCAAGCCGCTTTGAATACTCGATGCCATATCCTTTCCGACCGCTTCCAACATTCTCGAACCGCCCATACCTGATTGGTCTTGATATTCAGAATACGCAATTGAGCGAGGCAATCACACCGGTTGATTTAACCAATCTGACAGGCGACCCTTTCAACTATTCACGCCCGCGCATCAAACCGTATTTTGTTTCTATACGCGATGCAGGTTCCGGCGGGGCGCAAGGAACAGTTGTGCTGACAGCCGAGGAATACCTCGGGCGCGACAGCTCGCTTGGCAGGGCACGGCTGCATATCTATGCGACCAATGGCGATCCGATAACATCACCCACCGATCCGACCAATGTGAGTTTTACCGGCGGATTCAACCATGCGTGGTCTGTTGGTGTCGGGAATTTGGATGGCAACGATACAAACAGGTTCCTGCCATTCTATCCTCATAATCCGGGTAATGAAATCGCTGTTACACAAAGCACACGTGAGTTTGCGTTTCCCGGCTCGAAGCTAATGATACTCCGCTACCGTTCGGGCACACCGGTTCGTAAGCCAGCACCACTCAATTCGTTTCTGAATCCGCTCGATACCATTGTCACCGCACAGATAACAGGATGGCTTGCCTGCATTGCCGACGTGGATAACAATGGCGATGGTAAGTCGGAGATATTCCTTGCCGACGGAGGCGAACTCTATGTGTTGCGAATGCGCGATTATATTGATACACGTTTCCGAAGTCAAGCAGCATTCGATACTGTGTTCCGTGCCTCCTTCCCCACCGAGACGATCAATCATGTTGCAGTTGCCGATGTGGATGGCGACTCTTACGCCGACATCCTTATCACCACAAATGTCCGCACTTATATGTACGGCATGTTTTCTTCAAATGCTATTGCGATTACAACTCCATCGCGGACGCAGAATTCAACTACTGCGTTTTGCCGTGGCGACAGTGCATCGCTTACGTGGAAGAATGTGTTTCGCGGACAGCCGGCAGTACGGGTACTCTTCCAAGAATACCGTTTAGGCAGTCCATCGGGTGCACCGACTATCGTTGCAGCTTCAGTGACGAATGATAAGGATAGCATCGTCTATAGATTCCGTCCCGACACATCGCTTGCAGGTAAGTTCGGTCGCTTTGTTGTGCAAAGCACGGCAACACCGTACATACAGGATTCCAGTGCATTCGTTGAGTTTCTCGCACCATTTATGCGATTCGATTCAGAAACAAAAGCACGTGGTGTGATAGCCGGAGAAATCAATGCAGTGCGTGGTAAAGTTCGTTGCTTGGATTCGCTACGGTTATTTGCTTCGCTCGACTCCGGCATAACATGGACTCCTCTTGGAACAACACGTGTATATGAACCGGATTCAGTGTTTCAATTCGATGCGCAGATTCCCTGCCCCACGTTCTTCAATGCCCTGCGCGACCGCGACAGTATCATCCGCTTGCGGGCGGAAGGATTCAAACGCGGCATTGCCGGAACTGTCCGTTCCGACACCGTTGCCATTCGCATCCGACCACGGCAACTTGTCACCCGTATTTATGACGCACCCTCCTCACTTGCGCGCGAGAGGAACTACCTTTGGCTTGTTCCGCCCGACAGCGGTGTGTGCGATAGTGTGACGCTTGCCATTTCCTACGACTACGGACGCACCTATCAGTTTGTGGATAAACTACCGCGCTCGCAGAACGAATACACCTACCTTCCGGCAACTACAACACCCGATACTGTTGTGCTTCGCATTGCATGCGACGGCTCGTGTTACCGCACCGACACTATGATTGTGAATGCGCGTTCGCCATTGATTCACGCCGTTGTGCCCAATCCATTCGATCCGGCAACCGAGGTCTGTGAGATTTTCTCCGCACCGCCCGTTAATGCAACGGCAACCGTCAGGATTTACGACCAGAACAACCGTATCATCACAGAAATTATCAAAAGCGAAGCACGTACTGCAAACCGCGTCTATCGCGATGCGTGGGACGGCATGAACGATTCAGGCAAACCCGTTGCAATCGGCATGTACTATGTACTTGTGGAGTTCAGCGACGGCTCACGCGAGTTCTATCCGGTGTTTGTGCGGAAGCAGTAACAAGATTCATACCTTCCAGTCACGCTCTGTTTCACAGCAAAGCGTTATCCTTCTGTTATCGTTTGTTAAGAGGTCTTGAAGACAACACTATTCCATTGTGCTTTTGCGTGATAGACGTGTCCGTAGTCATGGCGCGAACTCACCTCACTAACCACTCATAATAAAAGTACACTATAATGACAACTCCCGATAGCGGAGGTAATTCCGCACGTCCGGAACTAATTTCCGACTACATCCATCTTGGAAAAAAGAATACGGTTACACGACACAACAGCCGCTTTCTGAAAGCGGTCATCATATTCCTGCTTACCATTGTGATGTTGTATCCGACATCGCAAATCTTTACTATTATTGACGAGCGCGAAGCACGTCAGTCCACCGTTGAAACTGATGTAACAAGCAAGTGGTCGGGTTCGCAGCAACTGACCGGTCCCTACCTAAGTATTCCGTACACGGTCATGACATACGACTCCACATTGAAGAAACGCTCTATGGACAGATACTATATCCATGTATTACCGGAACAGCTTACGGTTGATGCAACGTTGAAGTCGCAAACATTGCATAGAAGCATGTATGAGATTCCGGTGTATTCATCGCAGATTACCCTTGGCGGTCGCTTCAGCGAACTCAACCCGTCGCTCTTTAACCAAATCAATCCGGAGAGTATTCTTTGGGAAGAATCCATGCTTTGTATGGGTATTAGCGACTTGCGCGGACTGAAAGAATCGGTGTATGTGAACATGAACGGAATGGCAACAGAATTCCAATCGGGTTTACCTGAACGGAATCTATGCGAGTCGGGTATGACCGCACCCATGCCACTAACGTCGGAAAGACGTTCTTTGAAGCAAGAGTTTTCAGTTACTCTTGATTTGAAAGGATCCAACAAACTGATGATGATTCCATTAGGAAAGAATACAGAGGTACGCATGACATCCGATTGGACAACGCCGAGTTTCGACGGCGCTTTTCTGCCTGAGACCCGTGAGATAACTTCGGCAGGTTTTACAGCTATGTGGAAGAAACACAACTTGAACAGAAACTACCCGCAAGTATTCTATGGCAAAGCATACTATGACGATATTCAGTCCTCTGCATTCGGTGTGATATTGAAAGCACCGGTTGCGCCGTATCAGCAAATCACACGAGCTGTGAAGTATGCCATCCTTGTCATCGGGTTAAGTTTCCTGCTCTTCTTCATCATCGAAGTATTGGTCAAGAAATCCGTCCACCCGTTCCAATATCTGCTCATCGGTTTTGCATTAGTGCTCTTTTACGCTCTGTTACTATCAGTGTGCGAGTACGCAGGTTTCACTATCGCATACAGCATGGCTTCAACCATGACGGTATTGCTTGTTGCCTTCTATACTCAAGCGGTGTTACGAGATTTTCTGTTCAGCGCACTGATTGCCGGGCTTCTGATGTTGCTCTATGCGTTCATGTTTGTCATTGTGCAATTGGAGGACTACGCATTACTCACCGGAAGTATCGGGTTGTTTATCATCCTTGCTGTTGTGATGTACTACACTCGTAACATCAATTGGAGCGGTGATATGGAATCAGCAACGTAACACAGCCAAATCGAATTAATAAAACTCCCGTAGCAATACCTACGGGAGTTTTCTGGTAGCGGAAGTTTGTTATTTCTGCACGACGATTTTCTCAGTACGCATTGCACCTTTATTAGTTCGCAGTGTGAGCATATACACACCTTCGTTGAGTGCGGGCAGTTGTAGTGGGATTCGATGCCGACCTGCCGCGTAATCAGCTTCCGCATCAAGTGTTATGCGTTGTGTTCCCGCTATATCACAGAGGTCAATACTGATACTCTCCTGCTTATGAATACTGAACTCGACGGTGGTTGTTCTGTTTGTTACGGGATTCGGATACACCACAATATCAAACACCGCTTGTGCCGAGTCCTTTGTGCGCTCGTCGGGTGAGCGGAGGTCGAACATCATTCCGCTCCGGTCGTTGCCTGCGCCAAGCGGACGGCGGATGGCATTCTTCGGCAGTGCTGCGAGAAACTCTGGTGTCGCATCGAACCAGACAATTGCATCGGCAAGCCAGCGTTTACCGTTGGCAGGAAGCGGACTTTTGCAGCGAACAAGCACAGGCACAAGGTTCTTCGGGTTGAAGAGTTTTGCTTTTTGTTTATGCAATTGGTTATAGACGCTGTCCTTTGTTTTTCGTTGATGCGGCTTCAAAAGGTTTTCATTCAACATACGGTACTGTTTCTCCATCGAATCAAGCTCAGGGTTCACTTCGCGGTACATGAAGATATTGAAGCGTTGGTATCCCAATGTGTCGGTAATCATACGCGGACGGAATGGCATTGAGCGGGAATCATCTTCGCTAAGCCGTGCCCCTGCATATTCACCTAATGTTCCATCCCGAAGTAACTCAAACATAAACCCACCTTTGTTTGTGCGAGGGTTTGTGTGATTCCATCTCAAGGTATCGCCTTTAATATAAAAACCTAATGTTGCAAACTGCCCAGGAGTCAATTCTACCACGTCGAGCGATTGAAGTGCTTCGTTACGGCTGCTTCCATCCAAACGGATAAAATCTTCTGATGAGACGATATTATCGGGATACCCTTCAGGCGGACCTTCAAGCTCAGTCACATAGACAGGAATACTATCGAAAGGATCTTTAATCACACCAGATGTTGTTGAGTCGAGTGCTTGAATATCAAATGTGTGTGTAGCACCGCTGTCGGACTCAGTCAAAATAACTGATGTATAAACACCTGCTGCAAGAACAAGTGCAGCGGTTGCACTTAGCAGCACCTTGCCGCGAAGAGCGATATTCTTTATCATGGAGTACCTCGCATGGAGTTGTGGGTGGAGTTGTGAGTTAGTAAGCAGTTCTTCCGCCTTCGCCCGGTTGAAGCCGGAATTCTGCTCTTCATCATGGAGTTTCAATTCTTCAAGTGTTTTCATTGTGATATTCTGTGGTTTGTGTTCGCTATTGATGTGATAGTGTATTATGATTCGTTGTCGCGCAGTAGTGCTGCAAGCCGCTCCCTGCCTCGTGTCAGCCGCGATTTTACGCCCGAAAGCGAGCCGCCCTGAATGCGTTGAATTTCCTCAAGTGAGAGCCCGCTCAACTCGAAAAGCACAACAGTTTCTTTCATTGCGGATGGCAGGGAATCCAACGCGGCATACAGTGTACTGATGTCGGCGCGGACATCGGGCGGTGTGTCATAGACAGAGTAATGTTCCTCGTGGTCGTCCGACAATTCGCCAAAGATTCGTCTCTTCCATACCCGCTTACGATGAAGCCGCCGCGCAATCGTTATCAGGTAGAAAAAGAATGCGCTGTCGGTGCGGATGTTATCGAATTGTTTGTATGCGATAAGAATGGTTTCGCTCACCAAATCCTCCGCATCATGGATGTTTTTACAACATGCCTCCGCATAGCGTCGAAGCCGCCCGCTTACGGGTTCAAGCGCGTCTAAGAAGCGTTGCTGCCGTTGGGATGCTTCAGTCGTGGCTATGCGTGGTTGTGTGTGGTCGTCGTACATCAATGTAAGTGTGTTCATGTGTGCTGTGTATGCAATGATAGACAAACGGAAAGTGACAGTACCTTCGAAGAAAGTTTCAGCGACTGAAAAAAAATCCGAACATGACGTAGAAACAAAACCACGCACAGTTGGTTGATGAGAGTGCAGACGTTGCTGACCGACTGCACACCAAACCAATATCCACCATGAAAAACGTTTCGTTTTCGCTCCTTATTGCCACAGGATGTTTTGTAGCTATACTCAATAATACTGCATACGCAAAACCTGACCCGCCCATCACTCCCGAAGTCATCGTCTTGACGGGCTATCAAACCAACGAGCCGCTGCTTGGCGGAAAAGTCGCCGATATGCTGCGTAGAGTGCCGGGGCTGTTTTACCATGTTGCTACGTTGGATTACCGTTCTGATGTCACCACCGCATTTCCGAATGCAAAGATTGTTGTTGCACAGCTTCGCGGGATGGAATGGCGCGGCAACGACAACGGTGACACCCTCAAGCAGACACTCACCAAAGCATTCGTGTATGGTATGAACATTCTGCTCTATGGCGATACCTATCTGCAAAGCGCGAATGCCGTGGGCGATTCCTACTTCGACGATACATTCGGCGTGAGTTGTTCTTTCAGTGATATTCAGGAAAAAATTATGTTTCAGAATCCGGGCTATGCAATCAGCCCGTTCGATATTACCGGAGTTGAAAACGATATTCTTCTTGGTAGTGGCAAATCAATTTATAAACGTAAAGCCAATGTATCATGGAAAATCTATGATGATACACGCGGGACTCTCTATACAAGCGCACTCGGATCAATCCGCTCATCAAAATCATCTGTCATCCCATTCTTGTATTATGATGATAACAAAGAGAATATCGCCGGTGTGCGGATGATTTCGCAGTACGATTCTCGCGCTGTCGTCCTCTCGTTCCGCATTGAGTCCATTGCCGATTCTACGCAACGAACTGATTTTCTATCGCGGGTAATAACGTGGTTGGGCGGGATGCCGACAAGCGTTGAGGAAGAAACTGATCAACGCATGAGTATTGCACCGCTTCCGGCGAATGATGTTATTAGCATCCGCGTTCCCTTGACGGCGCAACTTACCTCGCTGACGGTAGTGAATATGCTTGGTGAAACTGTTCTCGACGCAGATTGCAGCTCGCCGCAGCAAGAGATCGTGCTTTCTACGTCGGGCATTGCGTCGGGATATTACCGCGTAGTCGGTGCATTCGGCAGTAAACGCTTTAGCTCGCCGCTGTTGATTCAACGCTAATCAGTCCGTACCAATATCCGCTTGCAGCGTCAGGCGAAACTGCCTGCCCGGCATCGGGAAGTTATTGATTATGCTATACTGTTCGTCAAAGATGTTCATGGCATCCATGCGAAGCGTGACAGTGGTGGCAGCGATTGGAACGGGATACCACAACGACATATTCACCGTCAGGAATTGAGGTAGTGCCGATACCTGCGCGTTGTCGGGTTGCGAATAGCGAAGTCCTGTGTAGAGTGCGGTCATCGAGCAGGAAACACCGCCAAGCGTGGCTGTTGCATTCAGTGTTGCAAGTGTTGCCGGAGTGTACACAATCCGCTTGCCGTTCAGGTAGTCGGGCGTTTCCATATTCAGATTGTTTTGCATGAGCCATGATGCACGAAGCATCAGTACCGGTAACGCCGCATAATTGACCACCGCTTCGATACCCCTGTTACGGACTTCGGCGATGTTTTCCGCCGACCACGCTATTGCACTGCGCGGCACTGCGGCTATTTGATTGTGCGTACTGATGGAAAAAAAATTCAGCATCAACGCAAGTTCTTGCAACGGTGAATACGTAATACCTGTTTCCACCGAAAGTGAACGCTCCGGCTTGAGCGCGATATTACCGTAGTTCTGAAAATAGAGTTCATTGAATGACGGCGGGCGGAAGTTATAGGCAACCTGACCCCGCAGCATCAGGGGAATCCCCTCTCTGGCAAGGCGCAGATTCATCATGGGCGAAAGCACCGAATACACATCGCTGAAATAGTCGGTGCGGAGTGCCGCAGTTGCCGTCAGGTTAAGCCCGTTGAATAATGATGCAGTATCGGTGCTGAGTATCTGCGTTGATGATACCGATGTTGCAACCGCCGCTTGCAAACGATGAGCTGAATTGCCACTGCCAAAGCGTAAGAGCGACCCTTGCAATACGTGATAATACAGTTCGGAATGTAGTTCGATTGTTGTTAATGATGCCGCATGGATGAACGCCGCTGTGAGTACTGCCGCCGCATCCCTGCTATGAAAGAAATCCGTTCGCCCGTTCGCACCACCGCCCGGAAAAAGAGGGTCGGAAAAGTATTGTGTGCCGCTACGGAAATATGCACGCGAGTCGAGTGAACGCTGCCACGCGGATGAGTCATTTCCCGCAGATTCAACGCGCCACCGGATTATTCCCATCGCCTCGTCGTCATTCAACCGCGCACGCGAATTTTCAACAGCACCTTGCAGCACCGCACCGGGCGCACCCCGACGAGAGGAGCGCACAAAGAGACGCACAAGCGGTTGCGATTCAGGGTTATCACTAATCGGTATCCCTCCGCTAATCAGAATCATTCCGTTCTCAGCATCACCATTGGTACGGCGCAGGGTTTCCTGCTTTCCAAACTGACTGAACGTGAACGGGTAATCACCCGCCGAGCGCATGTATTCAGCATCGGTACGGAGAGCCGCACGTGATTTTTCAACCACATAATTCGCCGACGCTCGCAATGAATATTCACCGAACGAACCGTATCCTGCACGCATGGAATAAGATGATGCCATACAATCCGGTGAGCGTGAGTTCAACATCACCGCGCCACCCATCGCATTCGCTCCGGCATACGCCGACGTGCCGCCGCGAATTACCGTCACATCGTTAAAGATGGCAGAGGGAAGAAGCGAAAGGTCGGTCAGCCCGTTTTGTGTGGAACTGATGCGGATACCATCGAGCAACACTGCGGTTTGCGATGCCGCTGCGCCGCGTAAAGAGACCGTTTTCAATCCACCCAGCCCGCCATAGTTTGTAATGAACACACCCGGCATGGATGCAAGCAGTTCGGCGGTTTGCAACGAGCCGTTGGCTGCAATCTCGGTTCGTGATATATGGGTGACGGGTTGTGCAGCAGCAGCTTCGCTCCGCATGGTGAACCGCTCGCCGCTTACGGTAACAGTTGATGTCTTGTAGCGCAAGGTGTCCGCACGTATTCTCGCAGTATCGCGCTGTGCATAGAGGTACACATCAGCCACAACGCACAACAAGGCAAGGCAACCCGTGAAGATTGCCTTGCCATATATTCTTGACGCAGTCCGGTACATTAGAAAAAGATGGCACCGACGGGTACCACACCAACATCGAAGCGGCGCAGAATCACTCCGCTCGACGAGGTAATGACGACTTCGCCGTTGCTTTTGTAGTCGCGTGCGTTCATAAACCAATACGTGTTGTCGAGCGGATTGAACGACACGCCGTTTGATGATATACCGACTGGAATTGCCATGAATTGCTTAGCAGTGAATCCGCTTGCGGCAAGGTCAATTGCAAGGACGTTTGAAGAACTGAATGTTGCCGGATTGTAGTCGGTACAGAGCAGTGTGTTGTTCACAATTCCCACCATTCCACCAGAACTCAAGCGCACGGAACGAAGAACTGCGTATGTTGATGCGTCATACTCCACGATGCCTTGCAGCGAGTCGGGCTTGGAGTACAGGTGTTGGTAAAACGCATACACTTTTTTACCGTCGCTGCTACGGGCAAGTGTCCGCACATTCGGCGCAACGGCAATGGTGCGTGTAATGGCTCGGCTTGCAATGTCAATCACCGAGATTGTGCCTGCTCCCGGCTCGTTTGCACGCAGATCGCCAAAGCCCGTGTTGCACACCCAAAGCGATGTTCCCACCACGGCGATTCCTTCGGTTGCCGGACCTGTTTTCACGGCATCGAGCAGTTGGAATGTTGTGGGGTTGAAGAAGCGCACACCGTCGCCCTCGTTGGTCGAGACCACGCCAAGTGCGGGACTGATAATCTCAATCAGGTAGGGTTTTTCCTTGCCTTCGGTGAATGTCATTCTGCCGAGTGATTTCCCTGTTTTCAGGTTCAGGATTTCAACCGTTTTCGACTCTGTGACGGTCACGAACGCCGTATCGCCTTTTACCGCAATGTCGTTTGCCGTCGAGCCGAGTTTCTGATTGTTGTTCGCCGATGAAAACCACGAGACATCGGTTGTGCGTGTTTTCAAATCCTGACGGGTAAGCGAGGCGTTATCTGTGCCAAATGCGCCTTGGTTCAGGATGATTGCAATACTGTCGAGTTGCTTCGGAGCGGGTTCGACTATGACTGTTGTTGTGTCCTTGCACGAAGCGAGTGCAAGAAGAACAGAGAGTATGGCGAACACGCCGATGCGGTGCACACGTGAAGCGCGCAAATAAAGAGTAACCATGTGGGTAATATGTAATCCGCAGTGCCGGAGCGGTATGGAAAAGCAATCACCCGACCACAATACAAGCGGAGCGGAACACACAACCGGATAGTCAAAGAGGGCGGTGTGTTCTATGCTTATGGTACGGGATTCCCGTCGCTCTTGTTGGCGCAAGAGGGCTGCGCCGACTATCGGCGCGTACCGTGACGAGTATAT
>JAEUSO010000079.1 GCA_016788605.1 Candidatus Kapaibacterium sp.
TTATGTACAGCGACCCAACATTCGGATACTATCATTTCAGTTGAGAGCAAGGGCACGTTGTTCGAGTTCAGCTTCTCACACCCATGCAGAATTGAGCAAACTACTTGCGCCACATCGTATGGCGTAGAACGTGCGAATCATACAATTATAGTACAAGCATCAGGACGGGATAGTTGCAGCACGCGGATCAGTATCAAAAAATAATCTGATGCTACAAAGAATAAAACACTGAACAATCCGTTTCTCCAAACCGTGTACTATCACGAACGTTCAACTCACCTAATTACAGACACATATAGGTCAATCGCTACTTATTTGGTAAATGCATACAGTATTGGCTGCTTTCATTGAGAGCAGTATCTTTGCGCTTTGCTATAAAATCAACCCCATTCTTGTCAAACATTCAAGAGTAGCAGATTGAATTGGAACGATGAAATAACAACCGGCGAACACGAGATTCAGCAAGCATTGCATGCAAGCGGACGGCTGCCCCAACATATTGCTATCATTATGGATGGTAACGGACGTTGGGCGCAAAGCCAGTCGTTGCCGCGTCTTGCCGGACACAAACAAGGTGTAGAAACAGTTCGGGACATTGTAAAAGCGTCATCGCAAACGGGTATTAAATACTTGACGCTTTATGCGTTTTCGTTGGAAAACTGGAAACGCCCGCAAACCGAAGTCCGCGGTCTTATGAAACTACTTGAGCACTACCTAAATAAAGAGGTGGATGAATTGCATAAGAATAATGTACGCATTACCGCAATCGGCAAACTGAACGCATTGCCGAAGAATGTTCTCACATTGTTGCAAGCTGCTATTGAACGTACCGCCACAAACGACGGACTGACTTTATGCTTGGCGTTGAGTTACGGTGCTCGCTGGGATATCGTCCGCGCCACCCAACTGCTTGCGCTCGATGTACGCCGTGGCAAGCTCTCGCCTGAGGATATTACCGAAGAATCATTTTCTTCATATCTGACAACCGGCTCTATTCCCGATCCCGATTTAGTGATACGCACCAGTGGTGAGCTGCGTATTTCTAACTTTTTACTGTGGGAAATAGCGTATGCTGAACTCTATGTCACACAAAAGAATTTCCCCGAGTTCGCTCGAACCGATTTATACGAAGCATTGCTCTCGTACACACAGCGAGAACGCAGGTTCGGCTTAATCTCATCACAGCTCGATACAAAGAATAACGCACCCCAATCATCTTATTTAAAACGAGTTGTTGATGCTCTTACGAACCGTTAGCATAACCCTTCTCGGTCTCCTTGCGGCAGTTCTTCCTGTCCTATCGCAAACCGAAAATACTCCCAAGCGTTTGCCGGTTATCGCCGGTGTTACGGTGGAAGGCAACCGTTTTGTGGATGAATCAACTATTATCAGCATTTCGGGCTTGCGCGTCGGCGACGAACTGAATCCACGAACCGATGTGATACCAAACGCGATTAAAAACATCTGGCAACGCCGACAATTTTCCGATGTCCAGATTATCATTGATAAGATTACTTCGCTTGGTGTTTTTTTGAGGATAGCGGTAAAGGAAAATCCTCGCTTCTCGTATTTGATTGTTGAGGGTAATGATAAAATCGCCTACGAGAAAATCAAAACAGAAGTCAATAAGTTTCGTGGCGACCTGCTCCCCTACAGCGACTTACGCGAGATGGTGATTGCGGTTCGTAAAATATATGATAAAGAAGGGCTGCTCTTTGCACGAATCACAGCCGATACCATCACCACTGATACCGCCGGATATGTTCGCGTAAAGCTGAATATTGAAGAGGGTGACGAATACAAAGTACTTTCGGTAAAATTCACCGGAAACCAGACAGTACCGCAATCCGACTTAGCGGGGGCGTTAGTGGAGAACACGCCAAAGTCATGGTGGCAAATTTGGCGCAGTGCTAAATTCGATAAGTCAAAATTCTATAAAGACGATGTTCCGGCAATAGTCAATTATTACAAAAAGAACGGCTACATAGAGGCAGACACAACGTCTATATCCTTCAGTATTGACAGTGTTAACAAAGGCATAAATATCGTCGTCGGTGTACGTGAAGGGACAAAGTATTACCTGCGAAATGTGAAGTTCGACGGTAGCACGGTTTATACCGACGAGGCACTTTTGAAACGCTTGGATGTTGAGCGGGGCAAACCCTACAACGAAGAGCGTGTGGATAAGAATCTCAACGCAAATGAAGATCAGACCGATGTTCGCTCGCTCTACCTTGATAATGGCTATTTACAATGTCAGCTTGTTCCCGAATTGCAGCGCGTCGGTGCAGATTCGATTGACCTGACAGTGAAGATTTTTGAGAATGAGCGGTTCACAATCAGGCGCGTTGATATTGCCGGAAACACCAAAACACAAGATCGTGTAGTTCGCAGAGAGTTGTTCACACGTCCGGGTGATTTCTTCAATCGTGCAGCAATTATTCGCTCAATCAAAGGTCTTGGCGTACTGAACTTTTTTAATCCTGAAAAGTTGCGCCCCGATGTTAAAATGGCTGGTCCTAAAACTGTTGACCTGACGTACCAAGTAGAAGAGCGTTCCACCGACGTGCTAAACGCATCTGTCGGTTATGCAGGTACATTCGGCTTAACGGCATCAATCGGTGTTACCTTCAACAACTTTGATATTAGCGATCCGTTGCGCGGAGGTGCGGGGCAAGTTTTCAGTTTCCAATTCGATAACGGCTTTAATACGTTGCAAGGCGGAGCAACAAGCATCCGCACAATCAACATCAGTTTTGCAGAGCCGTGGTTGTTTGGCAATCCTACGTCGGCGGGCTTCAGCATTTTCGACAGTCGAACCATCTTCAATTTCGGACAGCGCACTACAGGCGTTCAAGGAAATATCGGTCGCCGTTTCCGCTTCCCCGACGATTATTTCCGTGGCGACTGGAGTTTATCAGTACAACGGCGTGTTCAGTTTTCACAATTCACGAATACTCAAAACCAATTTGTAAGTTCAGGTGCAGGAGATATTGTTTTTTGGGACATACCTATCAGCCAAACCATCTCGCGGAACAGCTTCGACAACCTCATCTTTCCGACAAACGGCTCGCGTTTTCGGTGGACTACCCGTTGGGGTATCGGAGCACTTGTCGGCAGTAATGATTCAAGTTTGGCGGATTACATGAAGAATGAAATCCAGTTTGAGTTTGTGAACCCGCTCTTGCAAGTTGATGGCTTTACGCGGCTCGTAATGTATCTCAATTCCGAGTTTGGGTATATTGATAACATCCTGACTCGCAATACCTTCATCCCGTTCGGTGAACTTTATACAATGGGCGGTAACGGATTGGGCGCAATTAACGGTATCCCACTGCGCGGATATGAAGACCGCACGGTCGGCGCTGTCGGAAATGCCAATAAACTTTACTTCAAACAAACGGCGGAGTTGCGGTTCGCGCTCTCGTTAAATCCTATGCCTATCTACTTATCAGCATTTGCAGAGGCAGGTAATGCGTGGGCATCGTTTGCAACAGCCGACCTGTTTAATCTTAAACGCTCCGCTGGATTGGGTATGCGTATCCTGCTTAATCCGATTGGTCTAATTGGATTTGATTATGGTTATGGATTCGACCAATCATTCCGTGGCGACGGTCAGCCAAGCGGTTGGAGATTTCATTTTCAATTCGGACGCTAACAATACAATAACACAGTTCATAAACTATACATGATGTATCACTTAATTCACTCACATACAATTATGAAAACAGTATTCACCTTTATACTCGCCCTTGCGACATGTACGGCATTCACAGTTTCTGCGTATGCACAAAAAGGCGGCGCAGCATCTGGCGGTGCACGTATTGCAGTTGCCGACCTCGAAAAAATTGCAAAAGAACTACCCGAAGCAAAAGAAGCGGATAAACGCCTTACGGATGTGCGAGGTAAAGTACTTGACACGTTGAAGATGTTTGAAACACGCTTCAAAGACAAACTGGAAGCGTATAATAAAGGTAAGGCGATGATGACTGCCGATGCACAAAAAAAGGAAGAGGAAGACCTTCGCAACCTACAGCAACAATACGGCATGTATCAAGAGCAAATGCTCGGTGCTTCGGGCGAACTTGCACGTATGCGCGACAGTATGCTCAAGCCGATTCTTGCACGTATCCAAGAAGTTGTCGAACAGATAGCTAAAGAGGAAGGATATAACTTCGTCTTTGATAAAGGAGCGCAAAGCGTTTTGATGTATGCTGATGCAAAAGCAGACATTACGTTCAAGGTCATTGACCGTTTGCTCAAATCAAAATAAGCCCCCATCCCACCCACGAAAGGATTCGCATGAACCGCATTCTCATCTTCAGCATCCTCTTTATTGTGACTGCTACAAGCGCGTGGTCACAAAAAGTCGGCTTCATTGCCTCGTCTGCAATACGCGAACGCTGGCAGGATATGCAGCAGGCACAGCAACGGATTCAGTCGCTTGTGGACGATTGGAAACGTGAGCTTGCTAATTTGCAAAAGCAGGTTGATGACTTGGAGATTGAAGTGAAGAAGAACCGGCTCGTGTGGACTGCGGAAGAGCGTGCGGAGAAAGAAACATTGCTAGAGCGTAAGCGCAAAGAGCGCGAGGACTTTGCTCATAAAAAGTTCGATGCCGGTGCCGAGTACGATGAACAAGCGCTGAAAATTCTCAAACCGGTTGAGGAAAAGCTCTATAATACTGTACAGGAAGTTGCGGCTGCGGAAGGATATGACATTGTTTTGGACAAATCCACGCAGCCAATTCCTTACATCAACCCCAAGTATGATTTGACAGTGAAGGTGATGAAGAAACTGAACATTCCTGCCGACGACTTGGAGGAAAAACAGAAAAAGGCAATCGAGGAAGACCCTCGTAATAAGAAGAAAGACGAACCGACGATGCCCCGCAAACGTTCACGCTCAAGTTCGACAACTGAAGAGAAAAAAGACGACGACAAAAAGGAAGAAACAAAAAAAGACGAACCGAAAAAGGATGCACCGAAACCGGATACTCCCGAAATTCCACGGTAGTTAAATTCTCACACTTGTACGAGTGTATTACAAAACGTCATGATTCGATTTTCCCTAACAGTACAAGAGATAGCAGCCATTACAAACGGCACGGTAGTCGGCGATCCGCAACGTATCGTAACCGGACTGCACAACATCGAATCGGCATCATCATCAATGATTAGTTTCTATGCACAGAAGAAGTTCAGGCGTGCATTGGAAGAATCAACGGCAACTGCCATCATCGTCCCTAATGCAGACGATTGCCTTTACACGGATAGAACCACGTATATCGTCCATCCAGACCCGCATCGTGCATTTGTCGCTCTTTGCCATAATCTTCTTCAAACAAAAAAGCATGCGCTGCATCCTGCTATCATTCATCCGACAGCACACATTCACTCGACTGCCGTCATTCACGACGGGTGTATAATTCAAGAAGATGTTATCATTGATGCGTATTGTGTTCTTGGAATGAACGTGACTGTTGGTGCGGCGACACACCTATATCCGCATGTCACGGTATATGATAATTGTGAAATCGGACGTGATTGTGTCATCCACGCCGGTGCTGTTATTGGCTCGGATGGCTTTGGCTATCTACAGAATAGCGATGGAAGTTATCTCAAAATTCCACAGATGGGAAATGTTCAGATTGGCAATGCATGTGAAATCGGAGCAAACACAACGATTGACCGCGCGGCACTCGGCTCAACCCACATCGGCGAGCGCGTGAAAATTGACAACCTTGTTCATATTGCTCATAACGTCGTTATTGGCGATGATACTGCGATTGCAGCACAGAGCGGTATTGCAGGTGCGGCGGTTCTTGGCAGACGGAATAGAATAGCCGGTCAGGTTGGCATTGTTGGATATATCACATTATGTGACGACGTAACTGTTGGCGCGCAGAGCGGTGTATCGAAGTCAATCACCAAGCCCGGTATTTATAGCGGCTCTCCGGCAGTTCCAATAGCTCAGCGATTACAACAAGAGGCATCAGTCCGCAGAATTGCGGCTAATTTACCACAAATAGAAACACTCCTCTCATCCACTACGAGCGGTTCTTCACATCCTCCGCAATCATAGAAAGAATGCGGTCGGCGCATGCACGTTTTGTCATCGTGGGAATATCTGTTGTACGTATTTGCCCATTATGATTCTGCAACACTGACACGGTATTCACATCAACGCCAAACCCGCTTTGTTCTGTATTCGCGCTGTTGGCAATAATCATATCGCAGTTCTTTTCGCGTAACTTCTTCTCAGCATAAGCATGTAGATTTTCTGCCTCAAGGGCAAAGCCAACAAGATATTGAGATTTACTTTTTGTAGCACCGCACTTTGCAAGAATATCTTTCGTTTTCACTAAACGAAGCATGAGTTCACTCCCTACGTCTGCTTTTTTTATTTTGCCGCTGATTGGTTCGGCGGGCGTATAATCTGCCACGGCAGCGGCAAGAATCGCAACATCATAGTCAATACCTTGAATAGCGTCGTACATCTCCCCTGCCGATTGCACTGAAATTGTTCGTATATGTTGAGGCAGCGGAACTGAAAGCGGTCCGTGAACAAGGGTAACATCCGCACCCAAACTATATGCGGCTTCGGCAAGGGCTACTCCCATCTTCCCAGTTGAATGATTTGCTATGTAACGGACACCGTCAATCGCTTCATGCGTTGAGCCGGCACTGATGAGAACGCGCTTATTATACAGCGGTGAAGCGTGTTGCCGACGTAACTCAGCAAACGCAATTTCAGCATTCAGTGCATCCGCTTCAACAGCATCATGTAAAGGATTGGACGATGTGTAAGCAGCCGCTTCCACCCTATCTAAAACAGTATCATGTGTTGTAGGATTCGATACGTGCTTTGGATTGCCATCATTCAATACCCGCTCAACAATATCAACGATGGTGTGCGGTTCTGGTAACCTCCCTACTCCATATAATCCGCTGGCAAGTTCACCGCTTTCCGGCTGAATAATAATCACGCCGTCGTCTTGCAGTTGCCTGATGTTGCGCTGAACTGACGGATGATTCCACATATCCGTATCCATCGCAGGGGCGATAACAAGAGGTGTTTCGCGTGGCAACGCCAATGCAATACAGTTCAATGCGGTGTCGGCATATCCTGATGCAAGCGATGATAGTGTTTTTGCAGAACACGGCGCAATCAACATTATTGAGCATTCACGCGCCTTATGAATATGCCACGACCCGTTCTCTTGTATTCTATCATCGAACATTGAAACGGCAATGCTATTCTTCGATACATTTTGCAGAACAAGCGGTGTTACGAACTGTGTGGCAGAAGGAGTCAGAACCACATGAACATCCGCGCCACGCTTTACACATTCACGGACGATGAGCGGTGATTTATAGGCGGATATACTACCGGTGACACCAAGGAGAATTGAGTAGTTTTTAAGAGCGGACATAGTTCACAGATATAAAAAAGCCGATGCTGACATTCGTCAACACCGGCATACTTTGACAAAGTGCTGAGGTTACTCTTCTACAACAATAGTTGGAATCTCGCGTGAAATTCTATCTTCAAATGCCTCTTTCATCGCAATGAATGTCGGCTTTGCAACATTATCAAACTCGCGGCTGATTGCAAGCTGGTCGTAGTTCACGCCTTCGGTTTCATCGGTGTCAATAATCACATCAGCCATTCTACCTTGAAGTTGGGTTTTGATTTGATCGTTCACCTGACGTGCGCGTAATCCGATTGCCACAATCGCTTCATAGAGCGAACCTCGTGACGACTCTTTCATTTTAACTTCAACAGGGTTGACTATACTCATGTGAGACAACATACGGTATCCTTTTTTTGATGGCTTAGAAAAATCGAGATGCAAAAATAGAGTTTATGCCTAACCCTGCCAAACACTTAAAGCGATAATATGTATTGAACTTCCAAGAGTGCATTGATTGACGACATCCTGAATCCGATGGTATTTGCGGAGATTGGAATGAATTGCAGGTTATAGGTAAGTGTGGGGACGAAATAGAATCGCCGTGACAACCTGATTTCCGCCCCGAATCCAGCCATCATACCGAATTGAAAGCGGTTGATTGACGGAAAGGTGCTCGACTCTACCCTTGCACCATTCGATGATACAAGTTCCTGCCCACGTGACCGTATCACATCATTATCCACACCAAGCCGGTTCGTGGTGCCGTCGGGAAGACGCAATACTCCATCATCAACATATATCACATGGTCATACATTGCTGAATAGATATATCCTGCCTGTGCGCCTGCATACAGATACAAACTGTTGTAGAAAGGAAAGTATTTCAGAAACGGCATTGCAAAAATGGTATTGATTGATGCATTTGATTCATGCCGTGCAGTGATAGGTATTTTATTGAAAACCTGACCTGAAGATGTAGTTGAACTGAATGTGAATTCCTCAAGCAACTTGTATCGGGCTGTGATATTGCGGGATTCAATTCCTGCCATTCCACCGAATACAAAGTTTGATGTACTGGTTGGCTCATATGTCACTCCTGCAAGAAAACCACCGCCGGTTCCATCCCGGAATTCAGGACAGTTACAGGTTGCATTATACGAACCTTGCTGGGTTACGATCATCGGAGTAAGCACCAGACCGATACGCGCATTCCGAATATATTCCGGCATAATTGGCGATGCCTTGTCTTGTGCCGAGAGTTGAGCTGCCACAGCACCGCATAGCATCACGGAGAAGAGAACTGCAATCAGATTTTTCATTAGGCGTTTCCTTTCGTGTTATCGTGTTATCTTGCACAAGATACGTAGTGCAATGCACGCAATAAACCAATTTCGTAGAAAATAGTTCACCTCATCATGACAAATGCAAAAGTCGGAACGGTAATCGAGTTACCGGAACGGCAAAACACACAAGAACAGACGCTTCATATTTTCAATGGACCGCGTGGTATTGCAGCCCGGATTCTCAGCCGTGCAGAAAGCAGCGACTCGTACATTGAGCGGATGATTGACCATGAACTGCGTGATAACAATGAATGGACGCATTATGACAAATCACTTTTGATAGAGTTAGTATATGGAACACTTCGCTGGCAAAACCGACTTGATTGGATTTTGACGGGATTCTATCATGGTGAGTTTTCAAAATGTATCACCCCCGTGAAGAATGCCATGCGTATAGCATTGTATCAACTTATGATGCTCAGTAAAATACCGCCAAGTGTTGCAATTGGCGAGGCGGCTACACTCATTAAACGAGTGAAGGATGAAAAGTCGGGTAATGTAGTCACCGCTGTTCTTAAAAACATCCTGCGGAATTTGGATAACATCCGTTATCCTAATAAAGACGACAACATTCAATTGTTTTACTCCGTAACACTTTCTCATCCGATGTGGATGGTTCGGCGCTGGTGCGAACGCTATGGTGATGAATTGGCTGAAAAAATTCTTTCCGGTAATAACGAACGACCTGCTGTCCAATTGCGTGTGAATCAAACGCGCTCAACATTGGAGTACGTTGAGCATTGGTTACGCGAGCGCGACATTAGTTTTGAGCAATCCCCTTTCTCGAAATTGTATCTGCGAATCAATGGTTTGCAACAAGTAGAGTTCATGGATATTTACCATCAAGGGTTTGTATCACGAACAGACGCATCCAACCAACTTGTCGTACAACTTGCTGCACTACAAGACGGTATGACGGTTATCAATCTTGGCACTCCAGTCGGAACGAAGGCATTTGCAAGTGCAGAGGCATTGCATAACAAAGGCAGGGTCATCGCTCTTGCCAAATTTGATGAACAGTTAAACTACCTGCGAAGACACGCTACACGCCTTGGTCTGACATGTTTCGAAGGCATCGCCGCATCGTCGTTCACAGAAAAGAATGTTGCCGATGTCGTCATGGCTGAAGCACGTTCTTCTGAAGTCGGATTACTCCAACGCAAGCCGGAATTGAAATGGCAGAATGAACTTGACTCGGTGAAACGGCATGTGAAATCACAACGCGCTTTACTAACCGAAGCTGTCTCGTTAGTCAAAAAGAATGGTGTTGTTATCTATATTGTCCCATCGCATGAGCCCGAGGAATCATCCGAACAAGTGGCTTGGTTTTTAGAGAATTTCCCTAATTTTATTCTTGAAAATGCAGAAGGTTTTCTACCTGCTGATGTTGTGGAAAACAACGTTATGAAACTGCATCCGCATATTCACAAAACCGACGGTGTGTTTGCCGTCAGATTCAAACGAACCTCATGAGAATAGAACCACATTCATCGCTCGCAATCTGTATTGATGTGCAAGAGCGTCTGTTCCATCACATGGACAGTTACATATCATTGGAAATGAAATTGGTAACATTGACCAAAGGACTACAACTTTTCAATGTGCCGATGATTATCAGTGAGCAATACACAAAGGGTCTCGGCGAAACAGTTTCAGCGTTAGTTGAAACATTCAACGACTATACCCCGATGGAAAAAAGTGCGTTCTCCTGTTACGATGATACAGCGATTCGCTCCGCCATCGAACAATCAGATCGCAAGACAATCATACTCTATGGAATTGAGTCCCACGTTTGCGTTTTGCAAACTGCAATCGATTTACGCGCTCATAATTATTCTGTCGTCGTCGTTGCCGACGCTGTTTCATCGCGCCATGCTGCGGATAAGGACTTCGCGCTGCGCCGTATGCAGCACGAAGGTGTAATGCTTGCAAGCACAGAATCATTGTTATTCGAGATTTGCCGGTACAGTGGCACCGATACTTTCAAGAAACTTTCTGAACTTGTGAAGTAAGAAACTCATAAAAAAAGGCGATGATTTCTCATCGCCTTTTTCATTTCTCCCAAGATTGATTTAGTTCTTTTTGTCTTGCAATTCCATTGACACGATTTGCTTCGTGTCTTTGTTCTTCAATTCAAAAATCACCACATCGCCCGGCTTTTTTGCATCTATGATTTTCTTTAGTTGTGCAGGATTGGCAACCGGTTTCCTATCAGCTTTTACAATAACCGCACCACGGTATAAACCCCGTTCCTGTGCTTCACTATACGGTTGGACTTTAGTTACCAATACACCGCTCGATACGCTGTTCTGCGATTTAGCATCTTCCGTGAGCGGAGCCGCAGTGAAACCAAGCGACTCGATTGAAGCCGGCTGAGTTGAAGAAGGTTCACTTTCAGAAGGATCACCCTTCAGGTTTTTATCATTCGACGCAACGTCATCGTTATTGATGGATTGGAGGATGACATCTTTCGTCATCTGCTTGCCATCACGCGAGATACGGATACGGACGCGGTCGTTTGGTCTGTGACGCAGAATGAGTGCCTGTAACTGGCTTGACGACGTAAGAGGCACACCATCCAGATCAAGCATAACATCACCTGATTCAATGCCTGCCTTTTCAGCAGCCGAACCTTTTACAACATCTTGAACCAGCACTCCTTCAACTTTCGACAGCTTATTCGCTTTGGCATCAGTTTCATCAATCGTTTTGATAGTAACGCCAATGAGTGCACGATTGACTTTTCCCGTATTGATGAGATCAATGACAATCTCTTTTACGATGTCAATCGGGATGGCAAAACCATAGCCCTGATAATAACCCGTTCGGGTAGCAATAGCCGAGTTAATCCCAATCAACGAACCCGAAAGAGTAAAGAGACCACCACCACTGTTTCCGGGATTGATTGCCGCATCTGTTTGTATAAAATTCTCAATGCGATACTTCCCTTTGTTCAAGTTCAGTCCGTCGCGACCAA